>JAHFGR010000176.1 GCA_023247345.1 Microcaldota archaeon
TTATTACGCCAGTTGCTTCTGCAAATCTTAGCCAAAGTTCTGGGTGGTTATTATCTCCATTCTCTTCATCCATTAAATTTTGTAAAACTAGTCTTCTATCAGCTGCATTGCCCATCTGGGTATGAACCGCACTCAGATACTGTGGGAAAGCAGTCACATGCTTGTAATACTGTCTAGCATACTCCTGCAGAATTTCGGGGGTCAATTGCCCCATTTTCCATGCCTGATAAAAAGGATGCTTTAAAATTGATCTTTCCTGAATTTTTTTATCTATCTCTTCAATTATATCCATAGTCGCACCTCACTATATATAGTCATATTATTTCCATGAACATTTTTATATTATCATCTTTAAACTAGTTCTGGTCTCTACCTCTTTTTTGTTTCTTATTTTTTAATTTATTAAGCACATATATCGAAAGCGCCAATACTAGAACTACTGCACCAACAAACTTAAATTCATTTGGTGTTTTGCCAAGTTCCTCATTAATTTTTTCTCCCCATTCGTTAAACCCTGCTGTTTTTGTATCTATTTCTTCCAAATACTCTTTAGCTTGTTCATGCTCTGGGTAAAGTTCTAATACTTTTTTTAATTTCTCTTTAGCTGACGTATAATCTCCGTTAGTGTAGCTTTCTAAGGCTTCTCGAAATTGGGCGTTGGTGAGTGAAGATTCTTCTGTTACATTGCTTTTTTTTAAAGCCTCCTCAAGGTCTTCCTTAGTTATTATCCCATTTCCAAGATCGAAAGCCACTGGCGTACCTTTGTAATCAGTAATAACATCCGCTTTCTTCTCGTCTTCGTTAGTATGTTTCAACATTTTTTGCCCGCTATCCGTAATTTCAATGAGACCAGGTTCTGTTTTATTTTTAGTTACAACAAATATCTGATCGCCATTTTGTAAGCTGATATTTTTTAGTTCTACGGTAGGTGTATTTGTTTTTTCTATTTTTAATAATGCGAATTTATCATTGGTATAAATTAGTTTCGCGTCTATGGGTTCGCTATCGTTTGAGAGTTTCACAGTTATGCTCTTGTTTTGAATCGAAATCGAAATGATGTTGTTTGCATACGCAGATGATACTGCTCGACTAAAACCCCCAGAACCGTTAAACTGGCTATAAAAATAATTTTTATATGAAATCAATTCGTTATTGTTTATCTCCATGCCATACCCTCTAAGGTGCCCGATCCTTCCAGTATCTTCCATTATAGCAGTTGCATCAAAATCTATAGTATCGTTCACAATCGTTTCGTTCGAGATTATATTGCTATTTATTATTATGTATCCATCAGGGTTGACGAGTACGCCATCTAATTTTTTGTTTCCGGAGTAAACGTAACTTCGTCCAATTAGCTCTTTAAAATCCGGCAAAAACTCTTTTTGTATCGTCAAGGTCGTTTTTGTAACTAGATTTACTTCGATTACTGCCGGTTCAATTAGTTTTGCAGATTTTTCTATACCTAAATTTTCGGAATAAATTAATCCGCTTAATAAAATTAAGAGTAATAATATTTTTGGATACTCGGTCATAACTAGCATTATACTTATGTACTTTTAAGGTTTTATTTTTGCCATTACCGTGCGCATTAAGTCCAATCATGCTATTTTTTCTGTCAGTGGTTCGCCACTTAGATGAAAATCGATATACGCGCTCGCGATAAAAGTTGTCATAAATTTTAGTCTTTCTTTATTTGGTTTTATATCATCAGTTCCAGACGGAAGTAGAATTGTTCTAAGGCTTTCAACTGCTTCTATAAAATCCTTTCTACTTACTCCGATCGAATCTAAAAATTCAGCCAATTTTTGGTTTACCCTTGTTGTCGGCATTAATACAAATGCTTGGCTAAATGTGCTTCTTCTTGTGTCGACTTCTGGTGTTGCTTTGGGCATTTCTATTCCTGCAAGATGAAACTGGGCAGAGTAAAATGCGTTTTCTAAAAATGATTCGAATCTTTTAATAATTCTTTGTTTTGTATCTCCGTTTAATTTATCCTTCCTTATCCCAGTCCACCCAGAGATTCGACCTATTTCTTCATCTATTGCTCTTCTTATTGTTTGTAGGCATTCTTCTCTGCTCTCCAAGAAAGAAATTATCGAGGAAATCCCATTAATTCGTCTTTCTTCATAAGTTGTAAATCTTGCCGAGGCTTCACTTGTAATCCGAGCTAATAGTGAGACAGCTTTCTCATATTGGCTCCTTTGATTTGGAGCTATTGCTTGCTGTAATTGCACTTGACAGGTGCGTTTTTCAATTCTATTAAGTTCTAAAACAGGCATAAATAAACCTTGGTTATACAAATCTATAAAATACTCAAATGGGTAAGCAAATTATAAGCAACCACTTATATTGTTATAAATAACAACAAAAAGCTTTAAAATTAACGGGTTTCTATAAATTTATGGCAAAATTTGCGAGATCATCCAGATGTGTTGCACGCACATTTAGTATAGAAGAAGCAAAGCAAATTGCTGATCGCTTTGAAGCGCAGGGTTATGAAACCGACATCGTGGAAAATAAGCGAGGAAGTACTTCTATTTACGAGGTTTGGGCAGGCAACAGAGCTGATGGTTTCGAAGTCAAAGGAAATAAAGAACGAATCGGGCCGAAAATTTTGAAAACAGATTAATGTTACTTATTTGGTTCTGCATATGACAAAAACCTTATAAATCTAATTTTGGCTATAAGCAATAGGTAATAAGCAATAAACAATATGTTTCGAACTTATAGCTTATTGCTTAAAACTTACGATAGTGTTAACATGATTCAAACCTACAAGATGTATATAAATGGAGAATGGGTTTCTGCTAGTGGCGGAGATACATTCGAGGTTACAAATCCTACCAATGGCGATCTGCTGGCATACGTTGCAAAAGGGACAAAGAAAGATGTGCGTATGGCAATAGACGCGGCACGTGATGCGTTTGATTCTGAAGTTTGGTCTGGCAAAACACCTGGAGAACGATCGGCCATTCTATGGAAATTAGCA
>JAHFGR010000177.1 GCA_023247345.1 Microcaldota archaeon
AACATAATCGCGTTTGAATAAAGTTTCAACAATTACTGCTCTAGTTGCCTTTGTGCCCAAATGTCTGTCTTCAAGCTCGCTAATAATGCTTGCTTCTGTATATCTGTTCGGTGGTTTGGTTTCTTTCTTCGTTTTCTTTTTCTTCTCTACTGGAACCTGTTCGCCTTCTTCGAATTTTGGTAGTTCAATATCCTCGCCTTTATAATATGGAGCGTAGATTTCTGTCCATCCTTTTTCAACAATCCGCATTCCATCTGCTACATAAAGTTCGTTAGCATTAACTTCTAGGTTTGTTTTCTCGCGCTTAGCTGCAGGTGCAAACAATGCTAAAAATCTTTTAACAATCAAATCGTAAAGCTTAGCTTCCTGTTCTGGAATACCGTTTGGTGCAAGTCCAGTTGGATGAATTGCCGGGTGTGCAGGATCAACTTTCTTTCCTTGCATTGGTTTGAACATCTCATTCTCCAATAAATATTTTGCTGCTTTAGCGTATTTTTCTTGATCTGCGAGTTTCTTTATTATCGGATGAAGCTTAATTGTTGGCGGGAACTGTTGCGAACTCGTTCTAGGATAAGTTATGAGTGATTCTTCATACAACCTTTGCGCAATATCGAGCGTGCGCGTTGGTGCAAAACCAAAAACGCGATACGCTTCTACTTGCAGACTTGTTAAATCAAATGGCGGGTACGGATAGAGAAGATTCTCTTTTTTCTCCACCTTTGTTACCTTTCCTTGCGTTTTTGTGTTGTCATGAGCCTTTTTCGCTTCTTTTTCATCTAAAAATCTATCCATTACGTGCTTGAATTCTATTCCTTTTATAAAAACAGTTAATTCCCAATACGGCGTAGGAACGAATGCAGCTATTTCTTTTTCCAAATGAGTTAGCATTCCGAGCGCAGGTCCCTGTACTCTTCCAATGCTCATTACTTTCCATCGTTCTACTCTTTTAATTGCGCCCATCAATGCGCGTGACAGATTTATACCGTAATACCAATCCAATATGTGTCTCGCTTCTCCAGCATATGCATTGTTATAATCCATTTCTCCCATAGTCTCATAAGCTTCTTTCAAGTCAGTATTGGTTACAGCCGAGAACTTCATTCTTCGCGCTTCTTTTCCATTTGAAGGGGTAAATCGATAAACGTTATAAGCTATCGTGCTGCCTTCGATATCATAATCGCAAGCGCTCACGAAACTTGTTGCCTTCTTACCCAAAACTTCAAGCAAATCAATATATTGTTTCGTATATCCAGCGTCTTTATCAACCTCATAAGAAGGTTTCCATTCTATGTCAAAGGTTGGATAAGAATTTGTTTTTTCTTTTTCTGCCAAAGTGTAAACATGTCCAACTGCCGGCGCAACTAATATGTGTTTTCCATCAGTTGTTCCTTCGTAGTAGCTTATACTGCCTAATTTTTTTTGTTTAATATTTTCTCCTATAGCTTGCGCTATTTTTTGCGCAACTTTTGGTTTTTCCGCGACGATTAATTCAACATGCATAATACTCACTAAGCAAACAATGGAGAGAACTTAGAAACGGAAAAGATTAAAATACATGCACATTAATTTCTATTTATGGATTGTCCTATCGGACAAATATGTCGCGATCGACGATTCGATCACGAGCATGTTCGTGAATGCGTTGCATTGTCACGCGGGCAAAAAAATCGCCTGATCGTTCGACCCATAAATCGGGTGCATCGAACAAAAGGTATTTTGTCGCTTCGAGCGACAAGTGTGTGACAATATTTGGCATCATTGACGTCAATGCATTTTCGACATCTCCAAATCAATAAAGGTGATTTTTCGATGTCTAATTATCAAATTAAAGATATCTCGCTTGCAGAACAAGGAATGCTAAATATAGAACTAGCTGAGCAAAGAATGCAAGCGCTTGCGAAAATTAAAGCACGATTTGCGAAAGAACAACCTTTTAAGGGTTTAACAATCGGCTTAGCATTACACGTTACAAAGGAAACCGCCGTACTAGTCCGTACGCTTATTGAAGGTGGAGCAAAAATAGCAATAGCAAGCTGTAATCCGTTAAGCACTCAGGATGATGTTGCAGCAGCGCTCGCCAGCGAAGGCGTAAATGTTTTCGGCTACAAAGGCGAAAATAAAGAAGACTATTACAAGTTTATCGAGGCAGTTATCTCGTTTAAGCCAGATATTACTATTGACGATGGATGCGATCTAATCTCGAGCATCCATACTAAGCACAAAGACTTATTGCCTAAGCTAATTGGCGGATGCGAAGAGACGACTACTGGTGTAATCCGTTTACATGCAATGCAAAAAGATAACGCACTCAAATATCCTGTAATTGCAGTTAATGACAATCAGACAAAGCATTTATTTGATAATTTTTATGGAACTGGCCAAAGTACGATAGACGGAATACTAAGGGCGACAAATATACTGTTCGCTGGAAAAAACGTTGTAGTTTGTGGCTATGGTGACTGCGGAAAAGGCGTTGCTTTGCGTGCAAGAGGCATGGGTTCAAATGTAATTATTACCGAAGTAAGTGCCCTGCGCGCTTTGCAGGCAGTCATGGATGGCTATCGGGTTATGCCAATTGCTGATGCTGTAAAAATCGGTGATGTTTTTATTACTGTTACTGGAGACAAGCACGTGATTCGCTTAGAACACATAAAAGAAATGAAACATGGTGCAGTGCTTGCGAATTCTGGGCATTTTGATAACGAAATAGACGTAGAATCACTAAATAAAAAAGGCAAAAAGAGAAAAATGCGCGCGTTCTTGGATGAATATGAAATCTTCGGTAAAAAAGTTTATCTTTGCGCTGACGGTAGACTTGTTAATCTTGGCGCGGCAGAAGGTCATCCGTCTGAAGTTATGAGCACTTCGTTTTGCGGGCAGGCGCTGGCTTGCGAATATTTGGTTAAAAATAAAGGGAAACTAAAGTCGGTTGTCATCACTTTGCCAAAAGAAATTGATGATGAAATC
>JAHFGR010000178.1 GCA_023247345.1 Microcaldota archaeon
GGTGCAAATTTTAGAGTAACGCCTCTACAAGTTAGCATAATAGTATTACGCTCAAACTATTTATAAAGTTATCATTTATGGCTATTTAAGAAATAGCTGCAACCGCCTTTGCCTCAACACTTTCAAATGACTTTTTTAATAATATCTCTTCTAGTTTTAGCAGAGCTTTAATCTTTTCATTTTCCGTGTTTAAGGTGTAAAGTGTAATTCTGCCAACCTTGCGTGTTACTTTTATTATCTTATCTTCGAGCAGCATTGGTAATATTTTATAAACAGTCGGTCTTGATATCTCACAACCATCCGAAATGTCTTTTTTGCTATAATCTATTCCCTTACCTTCTATTAGGAAATCAATAACTCTGTTCTCAATTGTGTCTCCGATAGTTTCAAGTAATAAAGATTTTTCATATGTCATAAATTATTTTATTAACAGTAGGTTATTTAAATCTTTACATGCATGTAAATTTATGGATAACGAGAACTTTATTAAAGCAAAATTACTTTACTCGCTCGCCAGAAACAGGAAATGGGGCGAGAGCCATACTGCTTATGAAAATTTGGGTTTCGATATTTAACGTTTTGGTGACTGGGTATTTCTAAGATTCTACTTCAACCGATGCGGTCTGCGAAACAAATCCTTCCTTTAAATCTTTTAGCGCATTTCTAAAGCGATCGAGCATGCCCCAGTCTGATGTGAAAAGGTATGTAGCAATAGCCAAGCTTAACAAAGAAATGCCTTGGGATATCTTATGATCATTTCCTAATAAACATATTGTACTTACAACGAGCGCCGGAAATCTCCAGGCTTTAAGAAATATTTTATAAGTATCTTCCAATGCATGCATGGAAGCCCTACTTACTGGAAATAAAAATAGACTAAACTTATCCGCAATTTTCTTGAATGGAATTGTTATAAAAACAATTGCTATTGCAATTTTTCCATTCTCAATGATTGTGTTCATCGCTTTAAGCGGCTCGTCATAAAAAACTACTCCGCTCGCAAAAGCGCCAGCGCCTAATGTAGTATATGCAAGCATTCTTTTTGATAATCCAGTTTCCTTTGCAATTCGCTCTGCTGGCTTGTTAATTGCTTTATGCACAATATCATCAACTAATAAGTAGTCTCTGCCGATTAATACGAACGGATTTGCACTGCTCCATTTTTTTGGTGGTTTTAGATTATTCTGATTAAATAGGAGTTTCATAATTCCCACGCTATTAATTTAGCTTAGAAGGCGGCAGATTGCTGTTTCCATCATTACCATCTTCACCAGTTAATTCCATTAGTCCATTTTTTGCATCTTGATGATCTGGTTCAATCTCAAGCGCCTTTTTATAGTATTTTATTGCCTTTACTGGATCTTCAAGCTTCAGATAACAGAAAGCTATTAAACAATAAGCATCAGCAGACTCTGGTTCTTGTATGAGCACTCGCATTTGCAGGTTCGAAAGTGCATCCCTGTAATATGCAAGATTTCCTTTGTTTTCTTCGCCATATTGTCCATACCCTAATCCAAGATTATGGTAAGCAGCTATAAGCAGCGGGTCAAGTGCAATTGCCATTTTGTAATGGTTTATCGAATCTTTTTTACGTCCAAGTTCAGAGTAAGAATTAGCAAGTTTAAAATGAACATCAGCAGAATTTGTTACTGCCAAGACGTTATTAAAACATTCTATTGCGCTCTCATGTTTTCCTTTTTTAGCTAGCATCATACCAATATCCATCTGCATATCAGTGTTTTTATGGCTGTCATCAAACCATTTTTCAGTTAGGACAAATATTTTATCTGAAAATGGATTTTCTATCTGAGATATGGCATTTCTTAAGGCGTCTTCGCTTTCAGATACCAATATTTTGTCTGGGGCCGGAATAGAAACAAAAAATCTATTTGCAGAGTAACCTAAATCTTCCTTGAATATCTTAAATGCAAATGCTGGGTCTTGTTTTAATAATAAAAGGAACGGGCAAACTTCAGAGCCATCGGAAAAAGATACTTCGCCAACAGCGCTGCGTTTAAACTTGATTTTGTCTAATCCATCATATAATCTTTTATTAGAATTGGTTACTGCCTTTTCTATTAAATCAGCAATCTTAATTTTTGTTCTTGCTACATCGCCTACTGTTATATTATAATATCTGTCAGTTCCCGCAACATCCTGTAATCGGCGGTCAGTTTCTAAAGCTTCAAAAACCAATGCAACATGCAAGCTGTCAGTTATTGTATAAAATATGGCAGAAGTCTTTGATGCTCTGCTTTCTTCGCACATTCTCCAATGCCCTAAACTCGCTTCAATGGCTCTTAGTCTAAAATTAACAGCAGTTAGATCAGATTCGATATCAATTTGTCCTTCCGGCCTTGCAAATCTGTCAAAAAACGCAACTAATCTTCCAAATACCTCCGCCATTGATTTTCCATCGTCGAGCATTTGGTAATACGTTTCCATTCTAAATTCTTGCACCATATTTTCATCAAGTTTTAATCTAATGCAATTTTCATTATATTGCTGACTTGATAATTGGATACCCCGTTTTTTTATGAAATCCATGATCATTTCGTACAATCTTGTTTTATTATCCATAACTGATTCGCTTTCTGGCATATAACCTCTAAATCTTTGATTAGATCTCGGACCAACTGGAGAATGAACCGTATCTTGTTTTTGAGCCATGATATTACCTTAAACACTTTGGACTTAGTATTTATATACATAAAGATTTATAAAGTATAACTTACCACAATTTATCGAGCATTTACCTATTTCAAATAAACGATATTTTCTAAATTCTCGAAATGTTTATCTCCGCTAATGACTTCATCATAACTTTTCGTGCTTATCCTTGTCTCTCTTGAAAGGTTTTGCACCCTTGAAGATTCCAAATGCATTAACATGTTTATTCTTGTCAGGTTTTCTTTTTGTGTCGTTCATCTAAAACACTCTGCCTGCCCAAGCACCAACT
>JAHFGR010000022.1 GCA_023247345.1 Microcaldota archaeon
AAGATAGTTGAACACGAATATTGGATAAACAAAAAGAGGCACTAATAAATATCCTAACCAAACCTCGTATTGGATAAAAAATACTGCGGTTATTGCCAGAAGTCCAATACAAAGAAAAAAGGTGGACGCTATTGCGCGTTCTAGAAATTTAGTAGAAGAAGATGGAAGATCTGCAAGCACTAGCTTCTTTTTAAGATCAGGAAAACGTGGCAACAACAATTCAGATAATGATGTGAGCGGACCGCGCACTTCTTCTTTTCTTTTTTCTTCTTGATCTTTTCTATAACGACTTAAAACCATCCATACACCTGCTATGCGCCATGCGCAGTGCGCCTTGAGCAATCTAATCTTCACTCTCGATCTTTCCAAAATATTTAGTTATGGCATCATCACTTAAACCTTTCTCTTTGGCCATTAAAATTTTAGCCCTGTGAATAGCATCACCTTTAGAAATATGGTTTCTTTCATATTTTTTATAACAATCAGAATCTTTTGAATGCAGGTAATAGAGCAATGTCCCTTCATCGGTTTCATTTATTTCATAAACAATGCCTGTTATTTTGGATTCTTTATCTTCTTTGCCAAACACTTCGTTACCGGCTGTTTCAGTAATAGAATCAATAACCTTCGATATAATATTTTTAAGATTTAAAAATTCCTTCTTGTAGCGATCTGGCAAATGGCTTAATTGGCTTTCAAGTTCTTTTAATAATTTTGAGTCAGTTTTACCAGCTGAATCGCTAAGATTGCTGAGCTCGGTAGTATGCTTTTGAATTAAAAATTCTTCGGATTTTTTCAGTACCTGTGGCAACTGCTCGCTTAAAGAAGTAAGATCGAAAACAAGTTTTTCATATGTCGCCTTTCTGCCTTGAGCATCGTCTTCCGGTATAACTCTTATTGAGTCAAAAAATGTCGTCTTGACTGCGCTCATCTGTTTATTAATTGAAGATTGAATCTCGTCTTTTATAGAAGACAACTCAGTAAGCTGGGTAGATTTAAGTGTCTCGAGCATGTTCTGGGAGTATTCTGCTTTAGGCGAAACGGCTGCAGTTTTGGCCTTTGATTTACCACCTTCCTTAAGCCTTAAAAGCATATTTTTAAGTACTGTAATCTCCAGCTTTATCTTCTCTCTTCCAGACGTGGTTTTCTCCTTAAACAGATCTTTAGTAAGATCGAGCATCTTCTTTCTTACTTTCTCGTAGTCAACTTCCCCGCCTAATTCCCTGCTCAAATAATCTTCGATATTACTGTATTTACTTTGAGCAGCTTCATCTGCGGTTGTAGTTTCAAGAATTGCAGGAACCGAAACTGCAGTAACATCAGGTTTTTCATCTATCGGCCGGGTTTCTTCGATTGAACTTGCGATTTCAACCTTTTCCTCTCTTTCAATTTTTGGTTGTACCGGTGGCACGCGTGGCTGATTATATGCTGTTTTTTCTTTTTCTACTTCCAACTCGAATTCAACTTGCTTTTCCAATTTTTCTATTGGCCGCTCGAACATCTCTTCTTTTTCTGCCTTAGGCATTTTTTCTATTTTTTCTTCTTTTTCGAATTTTTCTTCCTTTTCTGTGGGTCGCTCGAGTTCTAATAAGCTTATATCCTGAGACGACACTGCTTGTGACACGGGTTTGGGTTTTTCTTCTATTATTTTGGTGAGTTCTTCTGCTTTTTGCAAACTCTGAATTGTAATTTCTTTTACCTTTGATTCGACTTCTTCTGTTGCGCGTTTTTCAGCTTTTGTTGCTGGTGCTGTTGGCATTTGACCAAACAATTTCGAAGCGCTCATTATTTTTTCAATGCGCTCATAGTTATCTACTAGGTCACGGTAAACCAGATCCTGAAAATCAGGCGGTTCGAAATCTAGGGTTTTTACGATTTCGATCTTATCAGAAAAATCTACATGCTGCGAAGCACTTTTTTCTATTTTTTTCGCAAATTCAACAGCAGCATAAAAATCTTCAGTCATTTATACTTCACCAAATTCTGCTATCGGATAATTCTTTCGATTCGTTTCACTCATCAAAATCCACTTGTCCTGCGGTACAAATCTTTTGACTCATCTTATTCGTCAAAATTCCAGCTTTGATTCTTTTTAACAACTTCCAATACGCCATCCGGGTCAACGTAGTAATTTGACACGATTCTTCCAACCTGATCAACGCTTTCGTATCCCTGCTTAACCATCCATTTTAATACAGAAACTTTTTCTGCAACGTTATCCGCAATTTCTCGATCATCCATACCGGCATATAGTGAAAGTTGTTCTGTTAGGCGGGTCATTTTCGATATTTGTTTAATTTTATCAGTGAAACCTTCTCCTGCTTCTTTTATTGTCCATCGGTGTAAAACATTAAACTCTCCCTTCTTTAGAATCTCTGAAAATTCTAGCACGCGCCTTATATTAAAGCGCCTGTGCCTGAAAGTAACAACTACTCCAGATAGCGCATCGAGCATTTGGGGCGGGATATTTATTGGCGGATTGGTGAGCCTTGATATTGTTTGCTCTGTATTATCTGCGTGCAACGTAGCATATACACTATGACCAGTATGCATTGCCTCAAAAAGAATTTCTGCCTCACGCTGTCTGCGAATTTCTCCGACAATTATCCTGTCTGGTCTCATACGCAATGCATTAATCATGAGGTCGAGCATTGTAATTTCCCCTTTACCTTCTGGATTTGCTTCGCGCACAACCATTGGGACCCATTGTAAGAATTTTGGAAGCGTAAGCTCGCGCGTATCTTCAATACTTATGATTCGCTGGTTTGCAGGAATAAATGCTGATATTGCATTTAGGAAACTGGTTTTACCGCTGCCCGTTCCGCCAGTAACCAAAAGCGAGAGCTCGTTTTGCATGCAAAGCCATATCAGCGCTGCGACTTCTGGTGAGACAGTAGCGGATTTTATCAAAGTAGTGATTGTCCACGGATTTTTGGAAAACTTTCTTATCGTCAATGTATTACCGAATTGCGAGATCGGAAACAAAGTAGCGTTTACACGATCGCCTGTTGGCAGATGTGCATCTAAAGTCGGATTCAGGATATTTATTTGTCTTCCTATTTTTCTTGCAATCGTAGATGCATAATCGTATATCTGCTCTTCGCTCTCAAGCAGGATGTTTGATTTGCACCAGCCAGCCCGCTTGTGATAAACCCAAATTGGTTCCTGGGAATTATTGATGACGATTTCTTCCAGCTGCTCATCTGCAAGCAAGCTTTCCAACTTGCCCAGCCCAAGGGTATTTTGCAAAAGATACACTGATAGAATATTTCTCGCGCGCGGATCTGGAAGTTGCTCCTTAAAGTTTCTGTCAATTATTCTCCTTGCACCTTCCATAAACTTTGCTTTAACTTCGTCGAATTTTTTTGGATCCAGTATTTCGCTTATGTCGAGTTTAACTTCGCTTACGAGCTCGCCGCGCAGCTTGCTTTCAAGCATTTTTCTTGTCCAGGCATCAACAGTTGGAGTTGTTATTTCATAGCGTGGTACAAAGTCTCCGAGCTTTACTATTTTTACACTTATCGGGATATTTTCACTTTCAAATGAATAGTTCGCAAGAAGCGGGACCTTCATCTTTCTTTTCTCTTCTTCCTTTGGTTGCTCATCGACAATTTCAACCTTCGGTTCTTCAGAAGCTTCGGAAGACGAAACCTCAGAATTAGGCTCTTCTAGCTCTGCGCTTTCTGTATCAGTGGGCACATCAATTTTTTCTTCAACTTCTTCAGTTTTTTCTTCTTGTGTTGACTCTCTGGTTGAATCATCTCTATTTGGCTCTTCTTCAGAAAGTTGTTTTAGTTTTTCCTTTATTTTTTCTTTAATAGCATCCTTGTTTTTTTTATCCTTTGGCATCGACAAAATCACCTATTTTGGAGATATTTGAACGGTACGCCGTTCAATTGATAATTCCACCTGTTTTTTTATCGTTGCTGATATTTATAAAACATTGCTATAGGCAGTAGGCCGTATGCTTGAGGTCTCTTGCTTACTGCTTCCTGCTTATTGCATCCGGCCAAATTATGGCTGCTCCCAAAGCTTTTTTATAAGGTCCTTCAGCTCTTCGCGCTTTCGATTAAAGTCTTCTTCCTCTTGGCGAGTTAGTTTAATTTGCTGAATCACTTCTTTTTCTTTTCCCATTTCTTTGCTAGTAACAGAAGACGAAGGAGCAAGTGAAGCAACCGAACCTGCGCGCAGATCTAAAAGATTAGCTTCTTTGGCCAAGATGTTTAATTTTCTCGAAAGGTTCTCAGATGTTTCGGAAATTGACTCGAATGAAGAATCGATTTTATCCATCAGCGCTTTTTTATTTTTTAGATCTTCTGCAAGTTTTACTAAGTCGCCAACTTCTTGTTTCTTGAGTTTTTCCTGATAGCTTTTAACAGCCTGCTCCAATCCAGTTGCTGCTTCTTGATTTTGCTTTTTCAATTTATTTATTTCATCTGCGACAGACTGCAGCTGCGCATTGTAGGTCTGTATCGATAATAGAGTCCTCTCTTTTATTTTTTCAAAAGTTGAATATGTTGATGCACCCTCTTCCAAAGTCGTCTTCAGCTCTTCTGATTTGGCTTCTAATTCAGTCTTTTTCTCCTCTGCCTTCTCTCTTATTTGGGCAAACTCTTGTGATAAATTCTTTATATTTGGCAGACCAGTGAGCAGATCAGAAATGATAGTAATCTTATCGTTAATAGAATCTTCAACTTTTTTTATTCTGTCCAATTCTTTTTCTATTTCATCCTGTGAGGGAAAACGATGCAATATTCCTTTAGCAACTTCTATAGAATCTGCAAAGTGTTCGAGGGTTTCGACATCATTTTTGATTTTGCCAGCGAGCTCGATGCTTTCTGCTTTTAATCGCTCTGCTGCATCGGAAAGAGACTGAAGCTCGTCCTTTGTTTCGCCCATTTTTGATTCGTATTTTTTTATGGAGGATTCGACTTCCTTGAGAACACCTGAACTCTCCTGGATACTTAGCAGATCATCGCGCATGTGCATGTTTGCGTTTTTTATATTGTCAAAATCTTTTTTTATAGAATCGAATTTCTTCTTTATTTCTGATACTGCCGGCAGCTCTGAAGGAACTTGTTCCTGATAGTCTACGGCTTTCTTTGATATGGAATCTAGTTCGTCCGCGATGGAAGATACGTCTTCATGCAAACGTTCGAATGATTTTTTTGCGCCGTCGCCCGATATTTCAAGTTTAATATTTTCCAGGTCTTTTCTCAGAACTTTTAGACTGTCTTCGAGCGTGAATAAGCGATCGTCAACATTGGATATGGCTGCCTCCTGTTTTTCAAAAGATGCTGCTCCAGAACTGGCGCCTGCAGCAGTTAGGTCCATTGACCCGAGTTCTTTTTCGATTTTTTCTAATTTCGGACCAAAGTCAGCATAAAATTTAGAAAATGACTGGCGAAGTTGGTTAAGGCTCTCGATGTCTGGTTCTAATCTTGATTTCAGATTCTCAATTTCTTTTTCCACATTAATTTTTTCTTGATAAAATGACTCCTTTTCCATCTTTATCTTCTCTTCGGTTGGTGCAACCCAAGACAGATAAATTTTAGTCAAGTAGTATTCTATTTTAATTATTCCCTCTTCTTCCAGAATATGTGCCCAATCTTCTATTGTTGTATCAGATATGCTTAACAACGAAGCTGCTACCTTAAGTTCTACTTTTTGTTTTTCGCGAACAAGTCTCACAAGTGCATCTACACCAGTCGTAATTAGCAGCTCGTCAAACTCCATAAACTTACTATAGATTCGATATAATTAATAAAGTTAATCTTCTAGAAAAAGATATAATACTAATATGAGATCAAAGATAGTATCAAAATAAATGATATGGGACTATAACAGGAATATAATATAACACTAACTTATGTGCTAAGTGATTGCCATGCCGCTACAAAAAAACCAAAATTATAAAATTATAAAGATAGAAAAGGGACCGCTTCAAAGATTCAAAAATTCGAACTTACTTATGAAGAAATTTGGCGAGGTTGGTTTGCAGATATATCGGGTTATAACCGGCAAGCGCAGCTCAGAAGAACTTAGAAAAGACCTTGATATCGAGCCGGAAGCATTTGCAGCAATAATAAATTATATGGAAGAGGCAGGAATGATCGAGCTCAGCCAGCTAAAAGCAAGCGTGAGTAGAGAAGAGGTAAAAATAAAAGAAGAGATTGAGGCGCCTGCGGCAGAAGAGGAGAAGAAAGAAGGAGAAATAAAGATAGAGACTGAAGAAGAAGCGCCTAGCGATGAAGAGAAAAAAGAAGATCTGATTATTGCGCCTGAAGAAAGCGAAGAACAAGAAGAAACTGATGAGACCGAGACAAAAAAAGAAGAAGTTATTGATCTTGGATCGATCGATCAAAGCGGGGCTGAAGAAGGAAAAGAAACAGAAGAGGAGGAATTAAACACAGTAGAAAAAATGATTAAGGAGAAATTTGGCGATGTCGGCATAAAAGTATACACACTTATTGATGGTTCTCGAACTACAGATGAAATAATGAAAGAAACTGGCGTTAGTGATACTAAGCTCGTTGAGATATTGAATTTCTTGGAAGATCGCGGTATAATAAAAATGGAAGGCAGAGATAAGGAAAAGGAAGCAGTTAAAGAAAAACCATCAATAGAAGGCAATATTGGAGATGTAATGGGACCAGATACAGATGTAACTGGACAAGATCCAAAAGGATTTCCTACGATAGATGTACCGGTAAAGCTTGGGTTGGATATAATAAAATCATTAAAATTAAAGGCAGATATTCTTTTCAAATTCGGAGACCGCGGATCGAGAATAATGGAAAATATAAATGGCAAGAGCGACGTACTGGACATAGTAATTAAACTTAATCTTTCGCTCTATGAAGTTCTGGATATTATAAATTTCTTATTACAAAATGGAGCGATAATAATGAAGCCACTGACGCGCCTGGAAATAAAGAAAAAATATGGCGATCCTGGATTTTCGATTTATAAAAAGTATGGACGCGAAGGCGTTATGCTATACGAACTTATAGATAAAAATTTAACAATAAAACAGATGGCCGAGCGCATAACAAAGGATAAGGAAAAATTCTTGGATATTTTCATGTTTATAAGAAAAGTGCTTAATATAGAGATACCGATAGACAAAGATGTGCTGATGAAACAGCTGGGCTAATTTTATTTACCTTAAAAAAGGAGAAATACATTTAGGTTTATCGACAATTAACCGATTATTGTGAAATATTCTTCCACCCCAGAATACACCGTATAGTCTGAAATCTGTGGGATCTTCAGCTATACGTATTTCATCTCCAAATACATGGACTTCTCCACCGTACATCTCAGATCCAACAGTACCTTTGCAACCTCCTTTAAGATATATAACTCCACCATGCATACCAGAACCAACAAGATACGTATTGCCGCAGATGACGATTATTCCGTCTTCCATAAGAGGGCCTACATCAACATGAACATTTCCTTTTACTATAATTTTTCCGCCTTGCATTTTCCATCCAACATAATGAATTTTAATATTGCCTTCTATTATAATTAAACCGTCTTCCATATCCTGTCCAGCTCCCCAAGAATTTCCTTTTATGATTATAGTTCCTCCTTTCATACCCTGCCCGGGATCATGACCAACATTGCTTTCAACAATGATTTTACCACCGCTCATTTCCTTTCCAAGGTAATTATTATCGTAAAGTAACTCAATGCCAGATATATCCAAAGAAGCAGCAGCTGGATTTCCTTTTATTAAAATACTGCCACTGCGCATTCCTGTAGCGCACCAGTGTCCGGCATCCCCATATATTGTTACATGCTTTGTATTTTGCATGCAAAGATAATCAATTTTTACTTGAAGATGCTGGACAGAGATAGTATAATTTTTATCTTTTCCATGGTTTATCAGTACACTTAGAAATAACCCGGCTTTTTTCTGAAAAAATTCTTCATCCTGAAATGCTGCTAGTGCTATGCTAAATTTTTCTACATCTTTGGATGAGTAATTAATATCCTTTACCAAATCAGCAATAATCTGAAGCGCCGTTGGATGTTGGTGATGAATCAGATGAAAATCAGGACTAAACTTAAGCCATGCATCTGTTAATTGCTGCAATGTTTGATCATTTTTTATATCGAGTTGTCGCACTTCGTGACTTGACTCTGGTTTGTATCTGCCAAATCTATCTACCATAGAAGTTCTTGCAGAAATTAGTCGTTGCGCGCTAGCTAACATCTACTTACCTCGAGCATATTAATTTCCCTCTGTGATAAATTTTTCCTCCAAAAACTGAATCAAGAGAAGTAAAACCATCGCCTTGGATGTGAATTTCACCGCCTTGCATTTGATAACCGATATTCTCGCAGTTTCCCACGATATAAATTTTACCTCCTTTCATGTGTGCTCCTGCGTATTCTAAGTTTCCATGAATTTTAATAAAGCCACCAGACATACTCGCTCCAGCAGTACCTCTTAAAACATTGCTATAAATTAGAATCCAACCACCTTTCATTTCATGACCAACATAACTTTCTGGATATGTATTTCCTCTAAGTATTATACCTCCTCCTTCCATATGATACCCAATACGAAAAGATGTGTTTCCGTTAACAATTATCCTTCCGCCTTTCATGCAATCTCCTAGATTAGCACGTACATCACCGTTTATCAAAACCAAGCCGCCAATCAGGTGGAGACCACAAGAAGAGAGGGCATTACCATTGACAGATCCGCTTCCATTACTCATTAATTCTGCAAAATTATGTCTGACGTCCCCAATAACACGAACGTTTTTAGTATTTCTATAAGCTAGATAGTCAACAGGCAAAGCCAGGTGTTTGGTATGGACGACATAATTTTCATCTTTTCCACTATTTATCAAAGCGCTAAGAAAAAGTCCTGCTTTACCGGAAAAATTTTCCTCTTCCTGATCTTCTTGAAATTCTGCAAGCATGATGCTGAATTTTTCAACATCTTCAGCAGAATAATTAATATTTTTTATGGCCTTTAAAGCATTTGAATAACCTTCTTCGAGCTCTTGGATAGGATATTTGATGTATGTCGGATTGTACTCGCCATGCACATCTGTAGAGAAATTTTTCCAGGCTTGCTTTAATTGTTTAAGAGCTTCGTTTTCTTTAACATCTGCGCTGCGAACGGATTGAGGACGTTCTTGTTTATATCTACCAAAATTTCTCGATATAGTTGTGTTTGTAATAACCCTTACATTTTGTTGTGCGAGAGCAAACATAAACATCACTAAAACAAAATAACTCCGATTTCACGCCCGAGGTCATCATTGGCACCTATATTAGAAAAACTAAAGTCAGCAACACTGCGAGCTAGTAGACCGATATAAGAATTACATCTCCACAACTTTCTAGCATGTTCTTTGAATGGCTTGTTTATCGGAATTCTAAATCTTTTATCATAATCGTACCAAGTATCTGACTCCTTAGCAAAATTCTCAACTTGATGGACATTCTCTCCATCGACTTTTAGTTCGTATTCACAACCAACTATGATTTTCTGGTCGTTTGGTTGTGAATAGATCGATCCGACTTTTTTTGGAGGATCGGGATATCTGTTGATGCCCAAGTTTACTAGCTCAAAGTCTGGATGTTCGACTACTAATGCACAATTTGCTTTTCCTCTGAATTGTTCTGGGACAATGAAAGAAATAGAGTATTTTACATGCCCATAATTATTTTCAAAAACAACCTCTTCGCCGAATGGTTTATCAGGTGCCTCGTAAATAATTAAAGTTCCTGTCCATGCAGCATATCTATAAAGTTGTTTATGAAACTCTGTGTTTCTTGTTTCTGTTAGAATCCTGTCATGAACATAATTCGGAACGATTAATTTTCCTTCTCTTTTGGCTAGCTCTAGTGCTTCAAAGACATTCATAATTCCTGCAACTTCTATTACTGTCTTTGCTAATTCCGGGTCTTGTGATCTTAGCATTTCTCTTCTTGCTCTTAGTTGCTCTATTTCCATGCCAGTAATATCTGCTTGCCTTACTTCATGGCTTGGTTCTGGATTATATCTTCTAAATGGATCGCTTGCTCGCGTAACAGTAGGAATGGCTCTTACTAATCTTTGTGAACTAATCATGTGAATCACTTGTGTTAGAAGCACTTGCCAACGGTACTAAATGCACATTGAACGTATGACCGCGTCTACCGTACGCATCGACGATACACTTCCCGTTGGCGAACTCTTCAACGAAGCGGAGGAGAGGTGTAATATTAGCTACTTTAAAACGCCATAAATATCTTGCATGGTCTGAAGAAACAACTGCTACTCCAATAGGAATTCCCTGGTCTGTTAAATAGCGACCATTTTCTTTAGGAAATTGTTCGATTAAATGAACTTCTGCTTCTTTTGCTAATCTGATTTCATATTTATTTTTTCCTAGATCTACTAACTTGAAGTCTGGATGATCGATTGCCAATGCACAATTAGTTTTTCCTTGGAATTGTTCTGGAATTGTGAAAGAGATAGAATAATTTACCTTATAGTACTCCCAACTATAAAAAACTTTTTTACCAAATTTTTTATCTGGTGCTTCGTAAATAAGTAAAGTTCCTGTCCATACTGGATAATTTTGTTTTAAGTATTCTTGATCTATTGTTTTAGTTAAAATTCCGTCGTGAATATCGTTTGGAACTATTAGCTTTCCTTCTTGTTTGGCTAAGGCGAGCGCTTCGAAGAAGTTTAGATCACGATGAAATTCGATTACTTGTTTTACTTGCTCTGGGTCCATGCTTCTTAGCATTTCCCTTGTTCTTCTTGCTTGTTCAACGTATGATTGACCTGCAACATCTGCTTGTCTTACTTCATGACGCTCTATTCCATTATATCTGCCAAATTGCCTATTAGCAGCTAGTCTTGTTGGCTCATGACGCATTGCCCAAGGCTCACGACTTAATGTCCTCATGTCATAAAATTAGTAAAGAAGTGTTTATAAGATTAGTCCTTTATTCTGCTGAGCGACATGTGCTCGAGCGAAAGCGCATCTGCTTCTTTTTTTAATTCAGATTTCTTTTCTTTTGCATTTAAAGCCTTGAGAATTTTTTTCTTATCACTGTTAAATAATATTAAAAATGCGACATTGTTTTTCGGCATTGAAATTTTCATTGCACTGGTAATATCACGCTTACCAGTCAGCCAAAGCAAAAATTCGTATTTGAACTTATTGGCGATATTTTTCTTATCTTTAAAACTTTTCTCCGCTAGAAACCAGGCAAGATCCAATTCATCTTTTGATTTAATGGATGGGGGGTCGATTAATAGCGCATCAAAATTATCGCAAACCTTTAAAGCTTCCTCAATACTAGTATTGTATCCGATAAGTGCCACAATCATCGAGAGATCCTCCGTGTTTCCCAATTGTTGCAATGCAACAATGGGCATCTTGAAATTCCAGCAGGAATTTTGAGAGCTAGTGACGTAAGTCACTGGATTTTGTGCTATGCCGACAATTCATAATGTTTTAAAAGTGTGTATATTATTAATATATTACTATTTTTATAAGAGATATAAAATCCTGAAGATAGCCGAATCAGGATGCCAAATTTATTAGGATGGCATCGAACGGCTGGCGGGAGTACGCGAGCAATGCGAGCAGGATCGAGAAGAGTAGCACTCTTCTAGAGATTTGCTCCGCAGAGCAAACGGAGTCTCACGCCTAATTGAAGGAAGACAGAAGTGCCATGAGCAAACGGAGGACATGAGACGATGCAACAATATCATAAACCACATACAAAGAAAGTAAGTTCTGGAACAGGCG
>JAHFGR010000179.1 GCA_023247345.1 Microcaldota archaeon
CGAATACTGATTTATAAAAAGCAAATGCCTCTTGGGCATTGCCATTGAAGTTAATCCAAGGATTTATTGTTGTCATGTTTGAATTATATCAAATTAAAAATAATTTGATCAAGTGTTTTTTTATTTTGCTCCACCTCATGGGTTCGTTCAGAACCCATTATGCCACCCTTTGAACACTGAATATCAGTCTACAGAAGAGTGACAAGTGTAGGTTACTCCTTGATTGTAAGGATCGGCTTTATAGCAATCTTTACCACATTCGTAATCAAAGTTGTTACTAGACGCAACATGATATTCCTCAGCCATTTCATCTGCCCAATTTCTGCATTGATCGACTGAATTGAAAGGTTCGGATTCTACCCATTTATCCATATTATCTATGCTTGGATAAAAATATCCAACATACCTATATGGATACTTAAAAAACTGGTTATAAATAAAGTACCCAATCAAAAGAATGATGATTATGAAAATAATTGCTTTCATAGTCTAAAAATTCTATTCTGCTCGCGCAGTGGAACGATTATAGACATACGAACTGGCAAGCGGCAAACCTATATGCAGACCGAGCAATCGAACTAAATGCGCTCACCACATGCTAATAACAAACAACCTATACTTCCGTTTCTCCCACAATAGCTGTTATTAAATCTTTTTGATTTTGCCAAATAGTTTGTGTGATTGAAACAACCTGCTCTTTATTTAAGTTTTTACCTAACTGTTCTGCCAATCTATTGCCAGTGTTTTGCGCCATTTCTATCAGTGCCTTTTCTCTATCTTTCTGAATTTTTAGCCTAAAATAGGCTATAAAAATGGAGAAAAGTAAGAGTAGAACGCCCACAAAACCAAGTGTTAACTGTCTTTGTAGATTTTGTTCTTGAATGAATCCTACCAATAGAATCAATCCACCGACATAGGTGACTAGACCAACAACCCCAAATTCTCGCAAAACCTTTGTTAAACTATTGCTTATATAATTCATACTGTTTTTTTCTTAGTTCCTTTAAATGAGTATAGCAGTTCGTCTCTACCATGAATTTTTCTATGTATCTCTTTTCCGCTCTTTGAAATAAACCAATGCTTAGGCATGTGTTCTTTTCTAAATTTTTCCTCTTTAAGAAGCCTTGGTGCGAGTTCTTCCCTAAATAATTTACCCATGTATTGCATTATTTCGTTACTTCTACCACTATCTTCCCTTAGTGAACCATCGTAGATTACTAGCATTAGTTTTATTATTGAAGCATATCCACTCTTCAAGTTTTCGCTAACTCGTTCTTTGACTAATTCCAGTACTTTCGAACGAACACCTTTCAAAACTGGAGCCGTATGTCCATCGTATATTACCCAATAAGGCCTCATTGCATTCATACGAGCAAATTCCTCATTTTCCATAGGTGCTAATCCTTCGAAATACCCAAAAAGCCCTTTCGCTAAACCTTCTGTTACAGTTCTATCTTCAATTTTTAATTCTTGTTCCGAAAATACAGGCTTTATTTCCGCTGCTACGTTATCTTGAACCAAAACATGAACCACTCTTTCAAAAAAACCGCCAATCGTTGACAATTTAGAGCTATATTCGTTATCCCAAACAGCATCTCCTTTTAATTTATTGATTTTATGTACTATCCATTGAGTGCATTCGCCGAGTTCTTTTATAGAATAATTCAACGTATCATTTGGCGTACCCGAGTAATAAATGTTTTGTTCTTCCGAAAAATAATGCCTTATGGCTGTTTCTAAGGCATGCGTCCAGTTTTGTAACGTAGTCTTTGAAATTTCCGACGACCAAAAACCACTAGCATTTAATACCCTGTAATGAGACATCAATCCATTTGAACGGAAGAGTGTATTTGTAATTGGTTTTTGTAAACCGCTTACACCCCCGAACATTAGTTCTCTAGTCAACAAAGAATTTTCATCGCTAAATAAAGACTCTGTAAGCCGATCAACAAAAATACCCCCACCAGAATCCCAAAGCTCATACTTTTCAGCTAATTTGGCAAAACGCACGATAAAACCTATATTGTTGCTGGCAATATATTTAACAAAGTTTGGCGTTGACATATCAATATCGATAAATTGTATGGCACGTAAATCTTTTTCTTCGATTTCCTCACCTTCTCTTCTATAAATTTGTCGCTTCGCCTTAGAAGCAGACTGAATGATTTTTTCTAAGTAGTTATTTATTATTCGCAAAAGAGCTGATAAATTTTCGTCTGTCTGGTTATACAGAAGTTCACGACTTAGTTTATTTAACAAGTCGACATTAAAGGTCAAAAATGTCTGAGGACGTAGAAAAAATGTAATGAATAATAGCAACAACACGCTTAACGAGCAAAGCGAAATTAATTCATAAAACGCTGGGAAGCTAAGTAAGGGTATGTAGGTATTAGTAAGCTGAATAAAATTGGCAATAATTACAGAAATAATTGAAATGCCTACTAAGATAGGAATTACCTTATAGAACAGCCCAAATCTATAAATGTAGTTTCTTATTTTAACCGCCTCCATAAACTGGCTAGCGGCAAAAATGATACCCCCAATACTAATTGCTTCTTGCCAAGAAATAAGACTTCCTACTTCTTTGGTGTAATCAATGAAATAGTGGTGACAGAATACCAGACCTAACGAACACAAAATATCCATTTGAGGCAATTATATCAAAAAGAAACTTAAAGTCTTAGTTTAGAAAGGTAAAAGTTTGCCTGAATCAATTCTTAGAGCTTTGGCTATTTTATACAATGTCCTCATGGTAAGATTTCGCTCTCCTTTTTCAACCATTCCAATGTATGTTCGATGTATCGAAAGTTTTGCTGAATGAACATTGAAAAATTCATCCCCCCTCCGGGTGGAATAGCTTAATACCTACCCTCATCCACCTGAGAAATATTCTTTTAACATCGTCAGATACAATTCTATATCTGACTCATGCTAAAGTACTCCTTTAGCAT
>JAHFGR010000180.1 GCA_023247345.1 Microcaldota archaeon
TGTTCTGGGGCTGCTTTATCCAGAGAACTTCTTAATCCTTTTAAACCAGTTATGCTATTAGTTCTACCATTCGTTGGACTGGGGGTGGCAGCAGCTAACGTACGTGAACCAGTTCCAGAATTCATATATTCCCCCTATTATATATTTCCCTATTATATTTATGATGGCATGGTTTTTTGAAATTATCATTATCCTTTTTTTCCATAAACTGTTCCGTAAAGGAAATGGTTATCATCTATTTTGAAACTACCATCTTCGACATGTTCAAGGCCATATTTTTCATAAAGCGCTCTTAACATCGTTCTTTCTATTGGCGTTTCAGATAAACGTAAAAGTGATTGTACTGCAGTTGTTAAATGTTCTGAATTTGTAACAGCGCATGGCCATTCCTCGATTGATACAAGACGTCCGCCTAGTTTTACAGCAGCCACCATTCTTTGAATCGGACCATCTTTTGGAGATGGCATATCGTGCATACTATACGAACATAAAACTGTTTCGTATTGCACTTCTGAAGGCAAGGTTCTAATATCTGAGGATGTGAACGTAACATTTCGCAAAAATCCTGCTAATTTAAGTTTGGCTATATCTAGCATTTCCGGTGTAAAATCGTTCGCAGTTACATCAATTTTTAAGCTGTTCAAAAAGTCAGAAACATGTAAAAGAGCCTCACCTGTGCCACAGCTAACATCTAGAAGAGAGCCAGCAATTTGTCTTTTAATAATAAAAGCATCAAGCGCTTCTCTTAACGCTCTATAATGCCCGGTTTTTTCCATGTGCCGATCGTATACCGGTGCAAAAAATCTAAAACATATTCTTGTTAATTGCGCTATATCAGATCCGATTTCTGTCTTTATCGTCATTATTTTTTCTTCTTCTTCACCCATTCTTCTCAGGGCTTTTTCTAATCTTTTCATTTGCGTCGGTGTCAAAGCTTTAGTTAGTGAAGTATCTGTACCAGTGTGGTCTCTCTCTCGAACTGTTCGTCGTTCCTTCGCTCTTGACATATATTACATTATATAGACACAATATTTATAAATAGATCGTCAAAGAATATACATATGACTAATGTTGATTTTGACAGGGTTAACGGATTTCTCTATGAATTAGATACATCTAAAAGATTAAGAATACCTATTGTTCTTGGTTCATTATCTCGAGTCGTAGAACACGCGCTGCCAAGTTGGGGTGTTGTCCCAGCTTCTGATGATGAGCTAATAGCGCTTCGCAGTCTGGCAGAAGCATCTTATTTTAATGAATGGGGCGACGGAAGGCCAAATCCTCCATCTCAGTGGATAAGAGCAATAAAAGACGCATCCCATAGTTCTGGCTTAGTTGGAGTAGATCAAGGGCTAAACGCAACAATCGGAGAATTTGTAAAGCTAGTGATATTGGCAATGAATGAAAAAGATAAACGTGATGAATATCGTCTTATAGATATAGGTTGCGGGGATGGAGAAACAAGCGTATCTGTTATGCGTGCATTGTTTGTTGATAATTTGCATGAACAAATCGAATTAAGAATAAGTGACGTCTCTACTGATTGTCGTCAGAGGGCAGAAAAAAGTTTAGAAACTTTTTTCAGAGGAAGAGAACATAAGTTGATTTCTTCTGGCGGAATCGAAAAAGACGTGCTTACCAGTCTTGATGAGGGCAGTGTGGATATAATTATTTCAAATGCAGTTTTCCATCATTTTACTGATGAATCTTATATAAAAAGAATATTACGCGTTCTTAGGTCTGGCGGTTTTGTAATCGCTGGAGACTATCATACTACTGTATGGCACCACCCAGTGCTCGTTGCAAGTTTTTTAGAGCAACTTGGCGCAAATGCAGATGCGCTTCACGGTTTTCGCACATTTTTTAGAACTGGTAATATTGCCGATATCAATTCCAAATTAACGAAAGAAGAAATACAAGCTAATATAGAAATGGTGGCTTTTTGGCGAGAGCTGAGTAGATTAATAATTACAAGAGGTCTTGATCCTTCTCCTGTTTTTGAAGCGCACGAATCCAGCCAGCAGAGATTGGATAAGTTCAGAGCAAATGGTTTAGAAACAGATCTTATGGAAATTATGAGAACTTTTTATGGGGAGAAAATCGACCAAGAGATTGAAAAAGCCCGCGGGCCGCGAGCAGTTGCAAGCGCGGTTTATCAAGCATCAGACGAAGGGGTTCAACGTTTAATAACAGCAAGGACAAGAGACGTGCTGCAAGGATTTCCGATTTGGGGCCTTCAAAAAGCAAAAGGCAGAATTCACCCTGGTTCTGATATTGCGCGGGTTATTGTTGCGCAAAAGCCACTGGTGGGGAAATAAAAATGCGAAGATTAGCCGTGAGCAAGTGGAACGCTCGGCGGATCGATGGGCCGAATGCTGTTGATGGCAGTTGTGCAGTAAGCGCTAGACTGCATGCAAACGATCAATTCAAAAGATTCAAACGAGAGGTAGTCCAACCAGTAAGAAAATCAGATGTTACTGGAACGGAATTAGCTCGCTTACGCGCGAGAAGAGAAATGCTGAGGTCAATGACCCCTGAAAAAGCATCCGAGGTAATCGACATCCACACAAATTTAACTTTCTTCCAGGCGTTAGAGTTAGCAAAAAGAGAAGGCAAAATCATTGTTCCAAATGATGTTCACGACATGATTCTTAGAGAGAGCGATGATGAAGAATTCCTTGAGCGAACTTATTCTAACCATTTTTGGACAGGAACATTAGTAATTTATGAAGCGCCAGATAAAAAATTCGGTAAGAAAGTTGTATTTAGTTGGAAAGATCATAACGACGTAGAATATTCCATTTCATTCAAAGTCCCAAAACAATTCAGAGGTTTAAGAAACTGCGCTTTAGTAGTCGAACATCCAGACTTTGAGTTAGTTGATCGAGAACTTGTAGCAAGTTCGAGAGATTTGCCCAAGGGGCAAACAGAACTA
>JAHFGR010000001.1 GCA_023247345.1 Microcaldota archaeon
AAAAAGCTGCGTATATACTCTCTTTTTTGTCATTCTGGCTTGTCCAGAATCTAGACCTCCCAAGACCTTTTCAAATTCAGCCGGAGAAACCATTTTCGCAGCGCTCTGCGTCATAATCACAAACACTTCAAAACCGTCTTTTTTGAGTAATTGAACCAACTCAACCGACTTATACGCCGCAATCCCACTACTTACCCCCACAATAATAGTTTTCTTCATCGGCCTATTTTACCACGCAGAGGCTATTTTAAGAAATTTGAAGATATTGTAGCTTTGTTCGATCACATTGGATGTGGATTAGATAGGCCATTTTTAATTTATAAGGACCTGCCCTAAAAAGGTTGCAATAGAGGTAACAAATTCTTCTTTTTCCTCAAGCTCCGCATGATGAGCACTATTTTCGAAAACTACCATTCTTGAACCCTCAACTAAGTTTTGAAATTCCGATACTGTTTCTGATGTTGCTTCGTCATACCTTCCGCAGGTAAATAATACAGGCATTTTCAATTCGTGTAATCTCTTAGTAACATCAAAATCTTTAAGATTGCCTGTACAATAGAACTCTGAAGGTCCCCACATTGTTTTATATATGTCTAGATTTGCCTCTTGCGAAGTCCTTTTTGTCGATTCTGGCAAAGGTGATAGACGGCACCAGTATCTTTTATAAAACTCTTCCATAGCTCTTTTGTATTCTTCGCTATCTGTATCTCCATTTTGCTCACTTTGTTCTATAGTTATCTGTACCTCTTCGGGCAATGTCTTCTTCAATCTACTTGCGTCCTTAATCCATTTAGGAGTGCTGAGTAGTGGACTTGCAAATATTACACTTTCAATACCTTCAGGATAGTTTAGTGCATATTCCGCTGCCAAAGCAGCGCCCCAAGAGTGACCAATTAGATGCACTTTATCAAGTCCAAGCGCTCCTTTTACAGTTTTTAGTTCGTTTACAAATCTTTCTAGCGTCCACAGCTTAGGATCATCTGGTCTATCAGATTTACCACATCCTAGCTGATGATAAAAAACAACTGGTCTCTCGTCGCCAAGAGTTTCTAAACAAGCAAAATTATATGGAGGAAAACCTGGACCACCATGTAGGAAAAGCAATGGTGTATCAGCATTTAATCCAGACATTTGATACCATACTCTGCCACCATCAACTGGGATAAATCCTTCTCTGCTAATGCTTCCTTTGTCTGCGCCATCTAGGTTTTCTATCATTTTATTGTATTTAACCTCATCTCTTGCTAGAGAAAACAAATTATATCAATGAACTTAAACGAAATCAAACTATCTATCTAGAGTCTATAAAGAGAATGACCACCTGGGAGGTGGATTAGCTAGGCCATCTAGGAAATTTGCTGTAGTTTTTCTTTGATGTAGACAATTGCTTCTTCTGGAGTGTCGACAAAGTAGATAAGCTGATCGAGCGGTTTTGTAATAAAACTGTTGTCTTTCATTTTCTGCAGCTGGACTTTTAACCCTTCATAAAAGTTTTCTGTATTAAGGATAACAATTGGCTTATTGTGAACGCCGTGCTTTTCTAACTCAAGAATTTCGGTTATCTCATCAAGCGTTCCAATGCCTCCTACCAAAAGAACAATTGCGTCGCTTCGCGCAAGCATGGTTGTTTTTCTCTCTCCTAAATCTTTTGCAATAATCATTTCGTCTGCTCCAACTCTTGCATCTTTTCGCAAAAGCTCCATGGAAACGCCAACGATCTTTCCTCCAGCTTCTTGTACAGCCGAGGCAACAATCTTCATGAGCCCTTTATCCGAACCACCCCATACCAAACCATAACCATTTTCTGCTAAAAGTTGCGCAAACTTTTTGGAAGGAGCAGTATATTTTTCCTCTAAATCATTTGCCGAGCAAAAAACTGCAATATATTTCATTGTTTCGTTATAATTTTGACTGCTTCCTGCCACCTGTTGTCTCCAAAATCAGGAAAAACATGCCGCGTAAAAGGTCGCAATTCTTGCTCAGTTGCTTTTCCCGTTGCTACCATAAGCACAGGAATATTGTGCTCCTTTGCCATTCTTGCTCCAATAAGCGAATCATCAACAATTACAAAACGATCTTCAGGGCTCGCTTGCTGGGCTGCGATATCGAAAAGATTATCTCTTCTATCTGCCATGTTGCCAAAAGCTCCTCGTAGTTGATTGCTATTTGAATCTCGGAAAAATTTGTCGAGACTAACAGATTTTAATTTTTCTTCTGCACGCCAATAAGAACCTCCTGTAAGGAGCTCTAACTGTATCAACGGATTTTTTGACAGTGCTGTTAAAAGTTCTAGGATGCCCGGCAGAACACGCGGCGGACGAGTTTCAAGCTCGTCAGCGGTTGCTTGCGCCCATATTTTATATGCCTCATCGGAAATTTCAGTAAAAAAGGATTCTTGTTCTGTTACTGGCTGTCTTACTCCTACCTTTTCCAAAACTTCCTGAATAATTCCCATTTCGGTTTTGCCTACGTTATCGATTATTTCTTCATGAGTGTCGACATGAAATACTTTTTTAAACATAACAGCAGAAGCATCTCTGTTTATGCCTGGCTCGAGAGACAGAATGGTTTCATCCACATCAAAAAGAACCCGAATCATGAAATCATGATAGCATATTTCCGTCTTGCTTTTTTAAAACCACCTCTATACAATACCTAAGGCCTACAAGCATAAAGATGCTGAATCCCGCTTCGACTCAGCGAGGCGAGCAAGTTCAACATGACAACGGGGAAAGAATACTTATGCCAGCACATCTTATTATCGGCAGCCAATGGGGAGACGAGGGAAAAGGAAAAATTATTGACGTCCTCGCAGAAAAAGCTAATTTTGTTATTCGCTACCACGGAGGCAACAACGCAGGCCACACCATTATAAATCAATACGGAAAATTTGCCATGCACTTGGTCCCATCTGGCATTTTCCACAA
>JAHFGR010000181.1:0-1002 GCA_023247345.1 Microcaldota archaeon
GAAGAAAAATCAGCACTTGGTCCCATCCAAGTGAAGCTAAACCTGAAGGCTAGGCCGAAAGGTTAGCTGAACGCAGGATTCTTGAGGCCCCGAGGCTTGCCTCGGGGAGCAGATCACTAATACAATCGTATTAAAATTTAATACATTTAGTAATTGGTCTACTGAATGCTCTATTTTTTAGATTTTGATTTGATTGTGTAAACCCTAGCTTTATTTTCACCGGATGCAATAAGTAGTTTTTCTTCTACTAGTTGAGCTAAGTCTCGTTCAAGTGTTCTTCTTGGAATGTCAGGCATAAACTCTGAGAGTTGACCTGCAGAGAATTTAGGTGTCTTACGAGCATAGCTAGTAATCTTCTCTCTCCTAGAGTTTGGCTTTCGGCTGACCTGTTTTCGGAGCAATTGTTTACCCTCAGTTACAACTTCTTGGGCTGAAATAGCAAAGCATTCAGCAAGAAATTCCAAAAATGGATTGAGGGACTTCAATGTTCTGCTTTGTCGAATGGTAGAGTAGTAACGATCCCGTTGCCTCATAATAGTTGTTTCACTCGGTACGAGTTTTGCTATATCTTCACCACCTTTGAGCAAAAGCAGATGTTGCATAAGCCTTACGCTTCTGCCGTTACCATCAGCAAACGGATGAATGGAGACAGCAATAAAGTGAAAGGCAAAAGCTCTTAGATATGGATTTACACTCTCTGTGTCATCAAGCCAGAGCCATAGATCATCCATCAAATCTTTTAGTAGGTGTGGTTCAGGGCAAGTTTCTATTTTCTCTTTTGTCGAAGAGTTAACGATAGAAACCGCAATCGTTCTATATTTTCCAGTTTGATTCTGAGGGAGTAGTCCTTTTGTGACTAATCTTTGGATGTCACAGAAGTCAGACTGCCTAAGCTTGCCTTTTTCTTTAGCAAGTGTTTCTACGTAATCAAGTGCCGTTCTGTAGTTACCAATTTCACGAATTTCCTGGCTAGTGCCTTTTACACGTTTACCCTTTAAAACA
>JAHFGR010000181.1:1044-2927 GCA_023247345.1 Microcaldota archaeon
CGTCTAGGTGATTACCCTCAATTTGGTTAGAATAAGTTACTGCTTTAATCTTCGCCCGTCTCAGTAGTTTTATCTCTTGAGGTGTACCGATGTAGTCATCTAGAAAAGGCCTTGCTTCTGCAATCTTCATTAACCAACTTAGCAATGCATCAGACCTAGTGATTTCAAAGGGAATCTTAGCTTGACTGAGTGCTCTGTACTTTAGCTTCATAGACCCATTATCCGCCATATATCCGCCATTGTAAAGTGGCAGATATTATATCCGCCATATATCCGCCACTACATAATGGCGGATATAGTAAAATATCGGTTTTTACCCGGTTTACTGTAATTAATTGAATTCCAATAAAAGTCTAAAATCCTTAGTAAAGCGTACTTTACTAGCAATATTCTTAGTAAAGAGATCTTTATTACCTAGTTTTAAGAAAATACGATTATTTTTAAGTTGTGTGTGGACTGGAATTTCGAATTGATATGTTATTTAGTTAAATTATATTCTCGAAATACTCTATGAGCGGGTTCATAAGAGCAGCCAATTGTTTTTGAAATCATGTATGGGTTTGTTAGGCCATAATCTATTGCTGTCACAATATCTGAACGCCAAGATGATCCAATGATTAATCTATTACGAAATTGTAAATTGTTTTTTGCTAATTCTTTTGCAGTATAAACATCGGCCTCTCTTATACGAATTAGTTTGAGAGGAACCTTAACACCAAGTTTGAGCCAATCTGCTTTATACCCTTTGTAGTTTGCTGTTAATTTTGAAATCTCTTTATCAACTAAGAATTCATTTTTTTTAGATTTATAAATATATCTAGTCCACTTAGTTTGTTTGCAAAGGCTGCCCCATACTGCGATTCCATTTATTACAGGATTATGCCCTCGCTCTTTCATTGCTATCTTTGCGAGTTTAAAGAATTTCTCTACAATTACATATTCACCATGCACTTTGACCCAAGTCATTAAGATAGATAGAACACGAAAGTCATCCATTGCTAAATAGGCTGCATCAATTAAAGTTCTTTCAATGTCTAAGTTAACTTTATCAATTGGCTTTAAATCAAAATCCGTCGAATCATACGCAATTCTAAATCCGATGAATGAAAGCTTTTGATTGATATGTATTAAGTTATTTTTTTGCATAACCTAACCGTTTCTTCAGTAAATTAAATGATTCTAAAACATGATCAGGCCATTTAGGATTGGCATCTCTCTTTTGTACCCAATCGCGGCATTCATCTAGTTCTACCTCAGTTGGTTTAAGCGCTAAGCAATCATTCAAGTCATCGCCTCGATCACAGAATGCAAATAGCTTACTTTTTAAAAGATCAGGACGTCCAAGAGTCGAAAGCTTTAATGATGTGCCTTCATAAATTGTTTGAATTCGATTACGCCAGTTTTTAGGTAAGTCTTTTTTTAGATCTTCTGGGCCATTGTTGATCCATTGATCAGTTAAATTATGTTCCGGGTGAGTACGACTAAATTCTACAGCTGCTTTTATAATCTCTTCTGGAACCACTGGATCAAGACAATCAACATCAACCGTTTCACGAGAGATAACATCCATGACGGCCAGAGCAGCAGCGCCGATGACTACTGCTTCAAATGTAAGTCCTTTGCTATGAAGAAACTTATCAAATTGATGGAGTGTAGTTTTTACGTTCATATCATTATAGTACCATATGTATTGTATCATACAATACTAAAAATATCGTCTAAGATACTGTTATTATAATCGTTTTTAAAATCATCATTTAAAAATGATATTATTTCCAGAATTCTGGAAACCATTCCTGAATTTAGGAATCATTTTTCCTAGATTCCGGAAAAAACTGAAACATCTATTTTCCAATCATAATAATTTCAGCATGTTAAATTTC
>JAHFGR010000182.1 GCA_023247345.1 Microcaldota archaeon
TAGCTAGATTCAAGCAAGATGATATAGACGGAGTAATTAGCACTGATGATTATCCAGGTTGCATAATCGCTAGCGTTATTGCAAAAGAATTTAACATACCTGCTCCGGAAACAGATAAAGTTATTCTATGCCAGCATAAATATTATTCTAGGCAAGCACAGCTTAGCCATATTCCATCAGCAGTGCCAGCATTCATGCTAATCGATCCTCTAAACTTTAAGAAAGAAAACCTAAGCTTAGCATTTCCATTTTTTGTTAAGCCGGTAAAATCATTCTTTTCAGTATTGGCTGGTAGGATCGATAACACTAGAGAATTAGAGGCATATATAAAATCTACGCGAACACATTTATCAGGATTTGTGAGGCCATTTAATCAGCTACTTAGAAAATATACTTACTTCGAATTAGGCGCTGAATATCTACTTGGAGAGCAACTGCTTGAAGGCCAACAGATAACGGTAGAAGGATTTGTTTACGATAACAAAGTTGAGATAATAGGTATAACTGATTCAGTAATGTATCCTGGAACAATTAGCTTTCAGAGATTTGAATTTCCTTCCTCGCTCGGCAATGAAGTGCAAAAAAGGATGGAGAAGATTGCTATCCGATTTATGAATAGCATAGAATTTGATAACGGATCATTTAATATTGAAATGTTTTACAACTCTAAAACAGATGCTATAAATATAATCGAGGTAAATCCAAGAATGTGCTCGCAATTCGCGGATTTAATGGAGAAGGTGCACGGTATAAATACTTATGATATTCAACTGGCAATTGCACTTGACAAAAAACCTCAGTTTAAACGGGGCATGGGTAAGTACAAAGCTGCGGCAAGCTTTGTTTTGCGCACGTTCGAAGATAAAAAGATAACTAGATTACCAACACCAAGTGAGATCAATGCGCTTAAAGAACAATTCCCAGATGTTCGCGTTGAGATATTTGGAAAAGAAGGTAGAATGCTTTCTGATGAGCTGCAAGATGGAAAAAGTTATAGATATGGGCTGATTAATATTGGCGGTAAGGATAAAAATGACTTATTAAATAAATATGAACAATGTAAAAAATATTTAAAGTTTGAGTTTGAATGATTAAGAGATGAGTGTATGGTAAATTACAGAAAACTAAATAAAACAATGGCAAGCGAGAAAGTAGATATTGTTTTTTATTTGATAATAGAAAAAGAAGGAAAAAGAATGCTGAAGCCCTTGGGATTTGATACGAAAATCTCTTTGGGTTTGGTAAAGGCGATTTTAGACAATACAGTAATACCTACATTTTATGATACACTTTCTAAGAATCTTATTGAGCGAGGCGTGGCAGCTGGTTCGAAGGTTCAAGTGCGCGCTAGGTTTAGTGAAACACACACAATGATGAACCCGGAATTAAAAGGAACTAGGATATTGTGCGAAGTGGAAGTATGAATACAAACTATCTTCTTTCTAAATTAACATTAACCAAAACGCCATCTAATTTTATATTACAAGTTAGTGCTTGCGATTTACCAACTTTTAATTTACCTTTTGAATCTCTTTGAACTTGTCTTACAGCAGAATAATCGCATGCCTCTCCGGATATAACGCCTTTATCTCTCAGTAAAACTAAGATGGCCACTAATGTATCGGGATCATCTTCTTCTTTAACTCTTGCTTTAATCGCGCTTAATATAGTTGAATCAATATCTTGATTTTTTAAACGATTTATAGCTTTTATTCTAGTACCACTCTCTTTATCTCCTAATGCACTCGCTATAAGTCTAGCAAATTCTGGATGCTGATAATCTCCGATTATATCGAGTAATTCGTATTTGCCATAATCAGTCGCTTTTTTATAAGCACTTTTAATTAGTGCTACGTCTTGATTATTAATAGGCCTGGACAACAATTTTTGTATTTCTATTTTTGCAACAAAAAGCGCTCTTTCAGCTTTAGGTCTGGAGTATAGTCCAAGTAATGTTTCGAGTTTCTTATGCTTTTCTATATCCATCCCGGCAATAACCCTGGCTGCATTACCTTCCTGAGAAGAATCTGTGCTATTTTCTATCGCGTCAATAAGCATATTAATATGCGTTCTTGCAACAACGCTAAGCGTTTCGATTATATAAGACATATCTAGATCTTCGGTCCTGTTTTTATCTAAAAGAGGAATAAGCGTCTTAACAGTTGCCTCCCCTCCAAATTTTTTTAGCGCATCGAACAGAGCTTGCTTTTGGCTAAAAGATATTGTTTTTATATTAGCAAGCTGCGCAAGCAAGTCCTTCTCCTTTTCTATATTGTTCCTTTCAGATATTCCTACATTTTCTTTAATCGTATCACAGGCAAAAAAAGAACCAAAAATTGGAGCTACAGCTAATGTAAAAGTTGCAAGAGCTCGTGTTATTTTTCTAGTTGCTGTTCTATTCGTTTTATTAACATCAAGAAAGGTTTTCACAAGTAATCCCCTAATAATCACTCTATAAGCATAATTATTCCCATACAAACAATGCCAGCCAAAACCAGTTTTAAACCAGTCAAGATAATATTCTCTTTAGATACCTTTCCTAAGAATGCACCAAGCAAGAAAAATGATAAAATAGCAAAACCAAAAGAGTAGTAATATAATGACCCTATTGCTAAGCCACCGAATGAAAACAGGAATGGAGAAAATATGAAAAGCGATGCAACAAATGGCGATAACCCGTCTACAAAAGCAGTAGCAATACTCGCAAATGAATATGCACGATGCAATTCTGTTTTATCTAGTTTTCTATAAACAGCTGCTTCTATTTGTTTTAGCTCGCGCTTTCGCTCTGCGCTTTCTGTGAAAAATGTGCCGGTAAACCCAGATACGCCAACTGCTACAGATGTTGCCAAACCAACTTTGATAACTAGCGATGGATCTTTAATCCCACCAACAAAAGCGCCAATTAGAACTCCAAA
>JAHFGR010000023.1 GCA_023247345.1 Microcaldota archaeon
TCGGATTAGTTGGATCATAAACTTGATATTCTGTTAACGGAGTGCAACTATTGCCAGCGCCCCAAGGAACACCAGTATCTATTGGATTATTCGAATCAACGCTATCAAATAACATGTATGCAACTAAAGTTGGCTTTTGATAAGTGTCACGGACAAATTTAGTAAAGTTCAGTGCTTCGTAAGTATAAAGCGCATCGATAGGATTACCTTTAATTTCCTGATTTGTGCAATCTAATTTCGAATACCTAGTATTTATTCCAAATGCGACAATGTCTGTTTTAGCTAGTGCAGCAGGATAAGTATCGTATAATCTTTTCAAACCATCCTGGTCGTTCATGCGTGGCGCAACTGCGATTAGGCAATTTGGACATGCATCTTTCATTTGAATTATTTGTTCGCTGACATTTTGAAGAACACCACCATCGCGCGTATCTGAGCTATCGAAATCCATTTCAGTAGTAATAATAACCGGGCCTGATGCATGCGCTGGGTCTGGCGGATTGCCTCCTCCGAATTGTGATGCTATTGCAACTGCGCCAGTAATGTTTACATTTTTACCTTCGCTATATAAGATATAAACTGGGATTACACCGATATCCAAGAAGCACTCGCCTCTTTCCTTTAGAGGCATTGAGTAACTATTAACTCCTCCACGGAATGATGGTTTTGCTGCTAACCAACGCACGGCCATATCCAACTGGTTTCCGCATTGTTGGTTCGCAATTCCATAATCAGCAAATGTGGAACCTTGACCAATCATAAACTGCCTTATCGCCCATCCTTTACCGTCACCAGTTTTCTCTCCTTGGCCTGCGCCAGATTGATCGATAAACGAAACAAAATTAGTTTGGTTGCAATTGGTTTCCAAAGTACATTGCCCACCTTTTAGGGAGGTAAAATAAGAGAAATAGGATGAAATTGAATTTTTGCAGACAAGACATTCGCACTTTCCAAGATCGCAACTTGTCTTACTTCCATAATCAAAAAGTTCTTTAGGGGTTCTGTTAAGCCCTTGTTTATAAACATCTTTATACTGTCCGATATAGCTGGCGCAACCTGCAGCGAGGATGAAAAAGAATATGGAGAGAAATAAAATAGCTGGTAAGACTTTCATATAATATACCTTTTAGCAATGCGCATTGCGCTATGTGCAATGAGCAAAAAGCTCACGACTCAAGGCGCAAAGCTCAAGGCTTGAAATATATATTCAGCAGTTTGGTTTTTATATAATTTGGTTTCATATATTTCTTTGAAATTCATTTACGTTTTGCTAATAAATTCATGGTTTGCTCAACATAAGCATCTGCTTCTTTATCTTCAGCATCAACTTGCGTAGTATGCAAAATTTCAAGCACTTTTGAATAAGCGATCCCGTACATTTCAGATATTTTTCTAATGCTATAACCAAGCCTTCTTGCATTGACAACTTTTAACTTATTAATTTTTCCGCTCATAGTATCTCTCCAGTTTTATTGCTGTTGCTGTCTAGTCCAAATAGACCAGCTTGCAGCCCATCTTTTTTGTACTTCCCTACTTCCAGGAGCGCCTGGAGCACCGATAGTATATGGTGCATCGTAAAGTACTGTTTGGCATTTTCTGCACATTGTTCCTAAGTATCCGCCAGTTCCGCATCTTCCGCATGAAGCTGCAAATACTTTTCGACCTGGGTGCCATGCTGTTCCAGGTGCAAATTCAGCTTCTTTCCATGTTGAAGGTTTGAAAAGATTACCCCAAGTTTTAGGACGAAATAAACCTATGTCTGCATTAACGCCAACTGGTGCAAAACTTTGTACTGCATCGTCCTTCCACTCTCGGGCCTTATTAACTGCCATTTCTTTTATCGAAAACTTCTCGCCTTTCATTCTTTTTTCTCGTATATTAAATATGATTTCCTTTGGAGAGTAGTCTGGTAAGAATGGAATAAGGCCAAACCCAGAATGCCATAAGAATAATGCAGGATTAAACCAGGCATATAGTGGATTGTGTAGCATGCCAAAACCGCGAAGCTCTTCTTCAGCTCGAATTGCCTTTGCTTCTCCTGCCACTGTCCTTTTTATTGTACCAGTATGCGCTTGTTGTTTAACATAATTATCGCCTCTAAAGTAAGCAGACACCTCACCGCTGCGATATGCCAAATACTCGGCCATTGCCGGGTCCATGTGCAGATAAGCGCGATAATCATAATAACTTGCACCTGGATTTGCTTCACCAGTTCTTGCGCTGGCAAATACACCGGTGCGTATAAATGAAATATCCTGGGGTGTTTGTTTTAAACCACCGCCAAACTCTCTGCCAGCTAAGTGCGTACGTTCTAAAGAACTACCCCAAGGCTCGGAAATATCAATTGTATCGCCTTTGAATCTTCTTGCTATCGGAATTTTTGAAAGTAAATTAACTAACCCCTCTGGTATTATTTTTTGAACAAAGCCAGGAATACTAATGCTACTAAATGAACTAAATGGGGACATTGCCCTGAACGCTTCACCAACGCGAGGATTTGAATAGTTCCAAGGTTTCAATGGATCTGATTTTATATCCCATCTGCTCGGGTATCCTTGAATGCTCATCTGAAATGCTCTTGTTGCTGTAGCGTATGGTAAGAATAATGCCCTTGCTACTTTTGTCTGCCAGCCATACTGCGCATTGAACATCCCCCACTCTAAACCTGAAGCAATGCGATTGAAAACTTGCGAGAATTTACCAAGACCGCGCTGGTAGCTGCTTGTAGAATTTAGATCACCTAATGCTGCGTGCTCCCCTCCAGTTCTACCAGAATATAAAGTACGTAAATTCAAACGAAGCGGGAAGGGTTCAGCTGGACCAAAGTGGAAAAAGCTGCCCCATGCCTGATGAGCACCATAGCTCGTTGAATGGCGCCAGGGGTTTCTGTCTATAGCATAATCCCATACCTGATGATATGCACCGTGGGATAATGCAACACCTTCGTAAAGCGCTTTTACTTTTGCTCGATCGCTAGCATTTGGAATATCGGCAAGCAATTCGTTCCAGTTACTTGTTTTAAATATGTCATGCGCTAAGCGCCATGATTGTAATCTGTAATATTCGGAAAATGGAGTAACAGCGTAGCTCGCGTCTAATATCGGACCTGCTGCGGATATGGATATTCGCGATAGTGCATCGCCAAGGCCGAGAATCGCATTTCGAACAGGTTTTAGTAGCTCCATCTTTTCAGATTCTTTTCCGCCAGTGAAAAATCTAAACATCTGTGGGGCAAGTGGCGCTGCTTCGCGTTTAGGCACTACCTGTATGCCGCTTTCCTGCCAGTGGCTGCCATAATCATGGGTAACATTAGCATAACGCCATACTACTGCATTGTATACTTTTTCTTTGTCAAAATCGCCTTGCTTCCAAGCCTTTAGTTCTGTTAGTAAACCATCCCATGTCCAATGCTCACCAAGCATGTCATGTCTTAATTTCTTTGGATCTTGTTCTCCTGCTAATGCATTCCATGCAAGCTGGAATTTGAGTTTATCACTAAGGCCAGCAAGTCTTTTTTCTGAAATATCATCCAAAACCTTCTCGCCGAATTTGGCTCTTATATTTGTCAGCATGTTTTCTTCTTGTTCAGACAAAACCTCGCTCTTTCGTATTTTCATTGTTAGTCTTTGAAGCTCTGCTGCTTCTTCTTCACTTAAAAGCTTCTTCTCAACAAGAGTCATTAGTTTTTTTTGCCTTAGACCGTCTAATTCAGTTTCTTTTTCTCTAAGTTCTTTTTCTTGGAGTTCGGTTAAATTAATTCGCGTACTGTTTGGATCAAAGCGCTTCCATCTTCCCTGGGCATCTTTTATTGCTACGTAGCCGCCGAGTACGCGGTCGTTGTCACTGAGTTTCATGCCTTTTACATATGGCACCATTCCGCCTTCGTAAAGCATAACCCAAACTTGCTTGCCAGTGCTAACATCACTGTAAGAAACCGCTTTTTCCATGTATGCCTGGAATTTTTTGTTTATTTCTGGATTTTCTAGAAGTTCTCTTAGTTTCTTTTTAATAGCTGCCTCAGTAACGGGATTACCGTCGCTTTGTCTACCTCTTAAATAAGCTGCATCATCTTCATGCCCGCCTATTTTTTCTAATGCGCCCGCAAGCATTGCCGCTGTCTGGTAAGATAAATCTTTTATGCGATCGTGGGTAACTCCGTATGCGCCTGGCGTCATGGAATTGAATCTATTAACAACATCCTCGAGTAATTCGTCCTTAAGCCATAATCTGCGCACATCCAAGCCACGGCCTTCTGTTAAGAATTTCATTGCGTCTGTTTCTTTCATACCCAATGCTGCGAGCGCTCGTATTTCGTCTTGAGATACGAATTTTCTTGCTTCGGTATCCGGCATTCCTCTTTTCTTTAGCGCTTCAATTTCCTGTTCTTTTATTGTATCGTTTCTTAATTTATCCACTTTGCCCTCGATATCAACATTATACACAGCTTCATGCGTGCGCGCTACTCTGTTTTTTATCCATTGGGCTAAGGCATAAGATTCCTGATCGCTCGGAGCGAATGCCCAAAGTCTGCCCATATCTGCTTTCCAGTGTTCTTGGTTTGGTTTTAGTTCTATGTTAGTTCCTGGCCAAAAAACCTGACCAGTTGTTTTGTCAACTGAACCCATTAATCCAAATTCGCCTGCCATGACCTTTTTTATTTCATCAGCAGAATATCCTCTTTTCTTTAGTAAATCTGGTCCGCCATAAAGTATGAATTTTAGTTCTTTTGTTGTAGCCGTGTTTGGATCAAAACCAAATTCGCGAAGCGCTTTCCTTCCTTCTTCTGTTAGCAAGCTTCTTAGGTTTTTAAGGCCGCGTTCATGCATTTCTATTAGTTCTTCGCCAGTTACTATTCCTCTGGAAAATTTAGCTTTGTCTGCATCTATGCCCAACCCAGTAAGTTTGGTTAATAACTCCTTAGGTAAATTGCCGCCACCAAATGACTGCCTTGCGACCTGCTCTGCGGCATCCAGAAGCTCTTTTGATTTGATTATTTTTCCGTCTTTATCGAACTTAATCATGCCTTCTATTTTTGCCAGTGGATTAAGTGTATAAACTCGATTCTGTAAATCAACCTGCGCGCCTTCCAATGCTTCTTTTATCCCCATGCCTTCTTGTGGCGAGTATAATTTCGTTTCAATATCATGAATCATTCTTCGAAGAACTATTTGTTCAAATGCTTCTTGCTCATTGAATTTTCTACCAACAGTGTATCTAAAGTCGCCAGTGTGCTCTCCTTCTCTTTCTGGATAAAACTTTGCTAAATGCTCTTGAAGCTCGAATAGTTTAATGTGCTCTGGCAGGGCCGAGTTTCTTATGTGATTAAGGCCTTCGGCTGCTGATTCGAATATGCTTCCTTGAAGACGAACGCCATTAGCTTCTGCCAGCTTCATTAATTCGGCAAGCTTTTGTTCTCCGTGCGCACTTGAATTCAATATTTCTCTCATTTTTTCTTCCAAGATTCTAAGCTCTGAAACCTTTGCTGCATTTATCCCTGCTCTTTCCAGAACATCTGTTAACAATACTCCGTGTAAATCTTCAATCCCCAATTTTTCTAATTCGAGTTCTATGCCCTTATTTTTGTATATTTCTTTAAGCGCATATCTCATTAGATCGCGATATGATTCTCTTTCTAGTTTAGCATAAAGCTCTGCCATATGGCCGAGCACTGGTGCCTTGCTACCGACTGGAATGTAATCTGGATGTTGGTTTTTAAGCATCTCATATAACCCATGAATTGCCTTGCCCCATCCGTATTTCATTAATATTCCTTGTTTCGTGGCAAGTCTACTATCATACTGCTCAAGTCTTTCAAATCCCTTACCACCATGAAATCTATTTGCAACAAAAAGTCCTGCTTCTGCTATTGTTGCCTTAGCAAATCTGCCAATAACAGGCGCGCTTCTTATTGTAGAATCTACCATTGGTGCTAGCCAATAACTTAGTACGCTGTATCTGCCGCCGCCAACGGTTTTTCCTATAAGTGCGCCTCTGATTGCGCCGCTTGTTGTTGGGCCAACGCCAGTAAGCGTATTTAGTTTTTTATAAAGAAGCATACCTTCAAGTTGATTACGAAGCGTGCGCGCCATTAATAAATCGCGGGGTGTGCCTCTTTGCTCGATTTCATTTAGAACCCTTGCCATCTGTTCGTGTTCTAATTTATTAAAATCACTAACGTGTTTTGTTAAAAGCGGTCTGATGCTGTGGACATCCCCACCCATCTTTACATAAAGCGAACCCAAGGCTGTTGCAAATGTTTTTGCTCTTTCTGCTTCGCCAACCACATTTCGCTCTACTGCATTTAATTTCATTGAGCTGACCATGCTAGAGATAAGAGAGCTAGTGCCACCAGTTAGTTTAATGTTCTTTAATTCTGCTTCGAGCAATTTTGCGCGTGCTTTTTGCTGATCCATTTCTGTTTTCTTCATTTCAGTATAACCAAAAGGCCCCAATATTTGGCCGCCTGCAGTTAAACCTTTTGGACTTGGCAATCTTGGCTGAGCAATATCAAGTAAAGAAATCGGACTTTTTCCGCTAAAGTACAATGAAGAAAGAAGCATACCTAATAATGCTGCAAAACCAATATATTTCCAATAGCGAGCATCTGCTGGCGTTAAGCCGGCAGGATCGAATATGTTAGAAATGCCGTGGGTAAACGCATCTACGCCGCCTATTTTTTCATCGCATAATCTGCTAGATTCTTGATCATATCTTAGATTATCGCCAGCTTGCGGAATAATGGTTGCCCTAAAATCCGTGCATGTGTTGTCATAAAGCGATTTTGGAACAGGACAAGTTGCATAGTAGATAATCGCGTCTCTGCCCCGAACAGTATCGTATTGGGTTCTTGATTCTGTTGTTTGTATGTCGCTGCATCCTGGCACATCTGCCCAGTCCCTTGTTGAGACTCGGAAATGTTCTACTTTTAAATGCACATTTGGAACGTATTCATAATCGCTTATCGGAGCTTCAACGTGATATGCTGCTGAATCCCTTAATACAGTTGGTAAATCAGGATTAGTATAATCTATATCACCATAAGCTGCTATCAAGGCCTGCCTTTCTGAATCATTAAGCCTTTTTGAAGTAGTTGTAATATTTATGACGCTAATTTCAAATCCTTTTTGAACTGAGTCGCCTCTGCCGCTCATGGTTTTTGGAACAATAAGAATGCTTGTTGAAGAACTATGCACTTCATATCTACCGTAAACGTCGGTTGCTGTTGGGGTCGATGATCCGGTCGAAGCATCGGCAGAAGAGCCAGTTACAGGTGTATATCCTACCAACGTATCTGCAAAAATGATAGAGATAAAGCTGACCAAAACGAGTACAAACAACACCGAGATCAGTATTTTGTTCGTTTGCATCGAGAAAACCTCTTTCGAGATATTTGTCGGTGTTTTTTGCCACACCGACAATTCATATTAATCACTAAATATAACGCGATTCCTGCCTATTTAAATGTAGCAGTTTACTGGCATAGAAGAAACTACAAAAGCGACAAAATGCGTAGTTTTTTAAGGGTTAGCGTTTAAGCTATAAGCAGGAGGCAGGAAGGTAGAAGCAATAGGCTTGAAGCAGTAGGGCTTAAACCCTCCGCCCTAAAGCCTATGGCCGATTACACCCTAAACCCTACAACTTAAAACAGGTGATAATATTCGTGGTATTAATCCATTTACCCCGGGAATCCAAAACGAGCTTATTGGCAGAAAGGAAGAGGTAAATCTTTTTAACAGTTATTTATCTTCGACAATGGCTGGGCAACCAGTATTCATGGAAGTAATAGGCACAAAGGGAATGGGCAAAACTTCGCTTCTGCGATCGTTCCAAGCAATAGCTGAGAAGAATAAAGCACTTGCTGTGCTTTTCAGGGCACAAAAAAGTGACGATCTGCAACGAATAATTGATGAGCTTCGGAACTCAGTCAATGAAAAAATTTCCTTAGGTTTGTTATCAAAAAAATATTCTGAAATATTAAATAACCTGAAAGTAAATCGAGAAATTTTTCAAATTTCTAGAGATTTGCCTTTGGGGCAAACTGATCAACAAAATGCTGAGAAAACTTTCGAGACAATAAATGAACAGTTAAAAGTATCTGCAATCGTTTTTCTCATAGACGATGTAAATCAGCTTACGCAAATCTCGCTAAAAAATTTGATTGATGTATTTTCAAAATTATCAGATAAAAAAATTCCTTACATGCTAGTGCTTTCTAGTACTGGCGACTTACATATTTCCAAAGAGCTGTTTAGACCGGTTTATGTTTCACAAATAAGAGACAGGGAAATAACTGAGCTAATTGAAAAAAATTTGGCACCAAACAAACTTAAGATGGGCGAAGAATGTTTGCATGCGATAATAGATGATTCGCAAGGCCATCCGCTTGTCCTTCTTACGACATGCTGGACTATTTATGATAAGATAAAGGAGAATGAAAGGGTTATTTCAAAAGGACATTATGTTGCTTATCTACCGACCATTATGCATAACCTTGCGCGCGAACTTTTTGATGATTTATATGAAGGAACTTCTCTTGGCGAGCGCGATATTTTACGGGCGATTGCAAACCTAGGAGGAGAAGCCAGTGTTAGCGACATCGCCCATAAACTTGCTAAACCATTAAATACAGTAACAACGCTGGTGTTGCGCTTAGCAAAAAGCGGAAACGTTGCAAAGATTGCTCGCGGCAAGTATAGAATATTTAATAGGCTGTATGGGAAATATGTTTTGCAACACTGTCTAGCTCCATAAGAAGGATAATTTTCTGAGGGAGCTAAACCATGTTGTGGGTCGTGAGTCTTGAGTTGTTGGGTATGAGCAGTGAGTGGTTTCGAAAGATTTATAAAGTTGGATTGCGTGTACTATTAAGTATGCAAATCGTATAGAGTGAAAGTATGCAATTAATAAGAATTAGAAATCCTGTAGCCGCAGTGGCAAGAAATCTTGGCTTCAACAAACCAGAGGACCCCTTACCAATATTTAGAACAAGAGATGTTGCAATACCTGAAGAAAGTAATGGCATTGGATTCTTAAAGGATTTAAGGAGGAGATTAGCCGTTTGTGAGATGATCTGTGCTTATTTTGAAAAAGCAAAGCCGCGCTCTCACAGCACATTTTTAGATAGAGTTTTTATAAGACTAATTAGTGAATTTGGCAATGCACCTCATGCATTTCGTATCCTCAAAAGCAATAAAATATTAAGACATGAAGATCGTACGAGATTAGCATCTATTCTTGAAGAAAAAGGTGCTTACACTTATGCAAGGGAACTACTTCGCACCAAATGTTTCTACGGGCAATCCGAAGAAAAACTTTTCAATTGCATGTTCGGGCAGCATCCAAAAATGGATAGATTTGAATTAGGTCAAATATTATTCCCAGGCTAGTTTTCAATTTGCCTTTATCCAATCTTCTTCAAAAACTTTCTTAAAATCGCTAACAGCGTTCGCAGCCTGAATGATGACGCTGGCCTCGCGATTCTTGTACATTGCATGCTCGCTAAAATTATGCGAACCAACCAGCACGATTTTGCCGTCTAAAATCATAAATTTTGCATGTGTTAATGCATACTCCTGCGATGCCCATTTTACATTTATGCCATAAACTTTCAGCTCGTTATAATTTTTTTGATTATCGCTATTAATTACTCGTTTTTCGAGAATAATTCTTATTGCAACGCCTCGATCACTCGCACGTTTAAGTGCTTTTAGTATCTCATCGGAAGTAAAAACATACATTTCAATATCAAGACTCTGCTTCGCAGAGTCTATAAACGATATTATTTCATCTCCGTTTTCTGGAGAAAAAATTGTTTGAATAGAAGCTGGTGAAATCGATAAAAGCTGCGAAACAAGAAAATAAATTATAATTCCTGCTGCCACACCTAGAAGAAAAAGAAAAATCTGCGATTTGTTCGCTGCGCTCATCTTTAACCATCTGAATTTCTAACGCAAGATTAAAAATATAATAGGTAAAATAAGAATTAGATTTGATTAATTGGAACTATAGGGGTGACTTACATGTTTGAAGGAGATAAAAATTGTGACCTGTGCAGAAAAAATCTAGGCAGCCAAAGAGGAAATTTTATAGTTACTCTTAAGGGTTATACACACGTATTCTGTGACGGTTGTTTTACAAATAAAAAGGACCAGATAAAGGTATTGGTAAATGAAAAAAACTAATTGAAACACTAATCCAACGCAGTCATTTTTCCGAATTTACCGAGCGTAAGTTGTATTTTGCCTTGCCATTCATTTACATATCCATTTTCGATCTTTATTTTGCCGCCTTTTTTAACCTGATCGATTTGGTCATTCCACAGCGTCAATGGTATCGATCCTGAATCATCGCTGATAGTGGCATTTGCAAGACGAAGAGTCCTACCATATTTGTTCATAGTCCTTGGTTCTTCTATGTCGTCAACTGTTGCTTCGATATTTACACTTCCCATTTTTGCTTTTAATTCGCTAATTTTCATAAATACACCTAACCATCATTATATTATTTTAATCTAGTAGATTTTAATTCTTTGTTATTGACTAACTTAACCTATTTCTTTGCTGCTGCTTTCTTTTTATAGGGCCAACATTAGATGGAAAGAAAGCAGCAATTCAGTACTCAAGATCTGCTTGCTCTACGGAGCAAGTCTCTTGAGTATTCACTTCGTTCAGTACTCAAGATCCCGTGTTCTTCGGACACGATCTCTCAAGTTCTTCCTCATTTCATTCGTCAGTACTCAAGATCTTCGTCATCGCGCTTTTTAGCGCTACGAGGTATTGCATTATCATCAATGGTTTTTCTTATGATGAAAAACTATTAAGAGTTTATCTATTAGCATTGAAACTCCCGCAAATATTGCCAAAAGCAAAATACTTATCAAAATAGCTAGCCTCCAATCAAATATTCTTAGTGAAAACGCACCTTTTACGACATAATAGTAAGTTAGAGGGATTAAAAACAACAAGAACATTAAAATCCAATAACGAATAGATTTTTGGCCGAGATATGCGAAAAAGCCAAAGGAGGATTTAAACTTGTTTATTAAAAAATCAAAAAACAGATATAAAGACGAGCCTAACATGGTGGAAGCGAACATGAATGAGGGAGTTACTCTTAATTTATCGATATGAAAAAATATAGAAGAAAAAACAAATAAAATTGAAGATAGCAGTAGAACTTTTTTCACAACTTTTTTATCTCCGATTCCCTTACCAATTGCCAAACCTGCTAGCGCAACTGGAAGATAAAATATCACGCCTTGATACCCACCTAGATGATATATGTCAAATAGCGCAAGGCTAAACTGCGAAATTAGGAATGAATAGAAAATAAATAAAATCAAACTCGCAAAGATGTAATAGCTATTATTCAAAGGAAAAAAAGCAACTGCAAATACAAACATTATCGAGCTTATCATTATTTCATCCAAGCCAAGAATAGAGCCAGTTGAAAATATAGAAAGAAGAAAGGAGATACCAATAAGCTTGCCGGCGCGTTCAATAACGTCAAGAAGAAATTCGTTTTTAGTCTTGTTTTTTCTTTTATTAATGAAATAGGCAACTGACATGCCGCTCGCAAATAAA
>JAHFGR010000183.1 GCA_023247345.1 Microcaldota archaeon
TTCTTCCCCTCACCTTCTTCTCTTTTTTATTCAAAATTCGTCCTGGAAATCTTCAGAAAATTCGGCTCGCTATCCTCAACATAAGCAATAACCAGCTCTTTTCGCAGTTTGCCTGCAACCCCAATTGCATTTTTTATCTCTTTCATGCTGGTCTGCCAGTCTTTTTTCACGACTTTAAGAACATATTGCGTTCGGTCCTCGCCAACCCTGATCCCTTTCTGATGCACGCGAAAATAGTCGTCAGAATCAAGGCTGACGCGCGTGAGATAGCCGCGGTCACGGAGAGATTTTATAACAACATATTTGTCCCTGGCGAGCTCGTCTTTTTCGCTGGCATGGGCAAGTATTTTTTCAGCATCGAATTTTATTATCCCTTTTTCAGCAAAGTAAGCTGCTTCGAGAAGCGGGAGATTCGCCTTTTCGCCTTCCTGTATGCCTGCGCCCAGGCCAACTAATTTCTCGATAAGCTCGGCACCGCTAACTTCTAAACAATTTTTTTCAAGTTTTAACATGGCAAATACCTTATTCGGTCGCCTTACTTCGGATTAACAAAGCGGATTTCGCTCTTTTTAAGTATTAGTTCAATTCCATGGTTAGTCAGATTATCAAAATGCACCACTGAAACTGCGCCCATTGCGATGGTATCGAGATCAAGGCTGCCCAAACCTACTAAGCGCTGAAAGAAACTTCTTCTGACATTCAGGTTATTTATCTTTATATAGGGTATTATTATGCTCTTGGTATTGAATATGCCTGAACGGTAGACCAGCTGGTCATCCAGCACCTCAAGGGTTTTAAATCGGTTGAGTAACCAGACCACAGCTGAAACGAGTATAGCAAATGCCCAGACAACGAATAGTGCGAATGAGATGGATTTGAGTCCGGTGTCAACGTCAAATATCGAGAAGATTCGCTGGTGGGAAAACGATGAAAGATAATCCTCGGTGTAAATCGCAATCACGTTAAAAGCCAGCGCTATGACAAAGGCACGGACGTAAGTAAGCAAACCACTCGGGTGCAGAATTTCAGACATGTTTTTATTCTCTATGCAAACAAATAAAAACATGGTTGTAATTGCCTATTGTGATGGTGCTTGCTTTGGAAACCCCGGGCCAATGGGTATAGGCATAGTGCTTTGGAAAAACGGGAAAAAAATTGCAGAGATAAGCGAATTCATTGGGAACGGCACAAACAACATTGCTGAATATAATGCCGTAATTCACGCCTTAAGTAATATAAAAAGATTAGGGGAAAAAGAAGTAATAATAAGAAGCGACAGCCAGTTGCTGATAAAGCAAATGAACGGTGAGTACAAGGTGAAAGAAAAACACCTTAAGGCATTAAAACTGAAGATTGATGAATTACGCATTGGAATGCACGTAAAATTTGAGCACATCCCAAGGGAAAGGAACAGAAGTGCGGATTACTTATCAAAAAAGGCGATAGAGGTAATAATAAACAATGTGGCCGGTTATAATGCTTACATTCTAGAGCGTACAATAAAAAACTTTGAAGAACTCGAAAAAAAATTAAAAGAGGCGGGTTTCAATTTTATTAAGAAAAATGATAATATAAAGGTCAACGTATCTTTTGATCAGATCGAGAATTTTTATAATCTAGCAAAAAACTACTTAAATTCACCTTATAATTATATTGACATTCAGTTTCCAAAAGAAAAAAAGACAGTGCTGGTATTTTCAGGAAGATTAATTTACATGGCAAACAAGGAGGAAAATGAAACTGTTAGAGAATGGGCTATTTCAAAGGGGTTGCCAAAAAAGGAAGCCGATTGGGCAACAAGCTATTAACACGTTTTTAATTTGAAATTCGGTAGATATTTAATGATTTTAGTTAATATTTAGATCATGGAAAATAAAAGAATTGTATTTGACCCTAAAATTTTAGCAGGAAAACCGATAATTCAAGGGACGAGAATATCAGTTGAATTAGTTCTAGAACTTTTAGCTTCGGGTATGTCTGCAGAAGAGATAATAAAAGAATATCCCCATCTAAAAAAAGCAGATATACTTGCAGCAATAGATTATGCTGCAAAAGCACTTAAGCACGAAGAGGTAGTAATTATTGGTTAGAGATATTAAATTCTTAACTGATGAAAATGTTCCATTGACTCTTATTAAAGCGCTAAGGGTTAATGGTTTTGATGTAAAAGATATAAAAGAAGAGAAACTTTATGGCATTTCTGATGTTTCTATTTTGACTATGGCAAATAAAGAAGATAGAATAATTATAACTTATGATAAAGATTTTCTTAATATTTCTAGAGGCGCTAGAATTCAGAGCAAAGGAATAGTTCTCCTTAAATTTCTAAACCAGAACCCAAACTATGTTTCGGAAAAATTTATATCGGTTCTAAAGTCTGAAATGTCTATAAAATTTAAAAATTCCTTAGTGATAATATCTGGTTCTTCTGTTGAAATTATAAAATAATTGAATTTGTGAAAAGGAATAATTATGAAAATCTCTACAAATCTTGAGCTGGGAAAATATTTTACTTTTGAGCTCTCAAAACAAATGCCAGTTCACAGTTGGTTTTACTATAAAGAAGGATTTGCGCCCCAGATAGTCGAATACGCGCTTAAACAGGAGGGAATAACGACTGGCAGCACGCTTTTTGATCCTTTTTGTGGCTGCGGGACGAGCATGCTGGCTGCAAAAAGCAATGGAATGGAAGCGATCGGCACGGACATTTCGCCCATCGCGGTTTTAGCATCTAGAGTTAAATGCGAGAATTACTCTCAAACAGACATATCGGATATAAAAAAGTTCGAGCCTGATATGCCTGCTAAAGAAATAAATTATGACTGGCAATTTGAGCTGTTCTCGCCTAGGGCGGTTTTTCCAAAGTCCAATTACAATGCGCTCTTGACATTACGGAACG
>JAHFGR010000024.1 GCA_023247345.1 Microcaldota archaeon
TTGCGAAGTTTTCTATTAAGCGGATATTGCCTAATGCTTTAATCTCGTATCTGTTATTTCCTATTTTTATTATTTCGAAATCCGGATGTTCAACTACTAATGCACAGTTTGTTTTTCCTATGAATTGTTTTGGTACTTGAAATGAGATGGAATATTTTAACTTGTCATGCTCCCAACTATAAACAACTTCTTTACCTAATTTTTTATCTGGTCTTTCATAGATAACCAATGTTCCTGTCAATGCCCAATTTCTATAAAGTTGTTTTAGTAATTCTCTATCTTTAGTTTCATTCAGAATTCTGTCATGAACAAAATTTGGAACTATTATACTTCCTTCTCTTTTGGCTAGGCGAGTGCTTCGAAAAATGTTAAACCTTTATGAAATTCAATTACTTGTTTTACTACTTCCGGATCCATGCTTCTTAGCATTTGTCTTGTTCTAGCTACTTGTTCTGCAAATGATTGGCCTGTAACATCTGGTTGTCTTACTGCTTGCGGTTGCATTGGACCGTATCTTCCAAATTGCCTATTAGCAGCTAGTCTAGTTGGCTCATCGCGCAAGGCCCAAGGCTCACGGCTTAATCTCCTCATGTTAGAGAATTAGTATGAACGTGTTTATAAAAGTTGACTTTTTATCTGATTTCTTATCTTGTAAACACTATTGGCTCTCTTTAATATGTCTAAATCTAGTTCTGTAATAATCATTTTTTCTTTATTGTGATTTAATCTGGCAATTGCACCTTTTATTGGAACAACTACTTGTGAATGACCAATTAGCTCATCATTTTTTGCCCGCTTTCCAGCAGCATTAACATACACTATTGCAAGCTCGTTTTCAAGGGCGCGCGCATGGCAAAGAGCGTTAATATTATTTTTTTCTATTTCAAAATTACTTATGCCAGCAGAGCTCCAGAAACTTGGGCAGTATATAATTTGCGCACCTTTTTTTGCCATTTTTCTGAATAATAAAGGATCTGTTAAGTCCCAGCATACAGCTAAACCTGCCTTGCAATGTTTTGTTTGAAAAACAATTGGTTTGTTGCCGGCTGTTACATGTGGTTTTTCAGATCTCCAAAGATTAATCTTTCTATATCGCGCAAGTGCCTTGCCATTCGCATCAATGTAATAGCAAGTATTATACCTGCCATTGCTGTTACTTTCAATCCAAGAACCAGTGACAATATCAATAGAATTTTCCTTTGCTAATTTTTGAAAGAATTTCTTATTCACTTGGTTAAAATCATACAACTCTCTTTTCTTTGCTGCTGGCCCAGCAACGCAATCCTCTGGGAAAACGATAATGTCTACATTTTGTAATGCAGCTTGCACTATAAATCTCTCAATCTTCTGCATGTTTTTTTCTGTAGTTCGTTCAGAAATTTCCATCTGTACGAGCGCTAGTTTCATCCTAATTCACCAAGTATTTCTATTCGTCTAGCTTCAGGTAAATGCCAAACGTGCGCATTCTTAAAAATCTGCATGCCGGATTTCTCATTCAGATGGACCATGAGAAAACTCGCTCTCATAGTACCACAGTATTGCATTCCAACTGTAAGGCATGCTGCTTGCAAAGCAAGTACATCTGCGTGTGCCTCAGCAAAAATTATTGGAGAAGACCATGTTGTTTCTTTTATAACTAAAAATGCCATCAAAGGAATAAGCGCCTGATGCGGAACTCCTGATTTTGCGAGCACGTGATTAAACTCGACCATGCGCAATGCCTGCCCTTCTATATCAGCAAAACTAAGATCGCCCATGAAAACACCAGCTAATTCGCCTGTTGCAGCATTTTTAGCAGTTACAATAACACTCGTACTAGACATATTCATTATGTTATCCACTGACATTGGCTCTGGGCATGCCAAAAAACGAACTGCAAAAAGATCGCGAATTTGCTCTGCAGTAGCGATATCTAATGCAGGATGTGTGGCCAATTCATAACCAATCGCTTGCCTTTTTAATTCTGCAATGGCTCTCCCTCTAAAATCTGCTTGCAGTCCTGCCAATTCTTCTGCTTGCGTCTTAAGTTTCTTTAGATGTGTTAAGCGACCTGGTGCGTTATAAGCCAAGTAAACCAAAGAATACTCTGGAGATCTTCTCAATGGAAGAACAGCTTCTACGCCAAATCTTCCAATACTCAAAATTAAAGGCGTATGAACAATTGCGCGGACCGAGAGCCTTGTAGAATTTGGACGATCTTTAAAAGAATCCAATTCCGCTAGAAAATCCCGAAGTTTATTTCTATCAGAAATTGTTTTGGGATAAAAACCTCTTAGCCTTTGACTAGTAGAATCATGGGTAGGTGGCCATGGTAATCTCTGAAATTGCATAAATATACCTTACAACTAGATATCCAAATTCTTTACTTCTTTTGCATATGCTTCTATGAATTCGCGTCTGGGCTCGACTTCCTCGCCCATCAATATACTGAAGAGCTCGTCGGCTTTCATCGCATCCTCTACTGTAACTTTTTTTAGCGTGCGTTTTTCCGGATTCATTGTTGTTTCCCATAATTGCGATGGGTTCATTTCACCCAAACCCTTGTATCTTTGAATTTCGCATCCATCTCCGAGTTCTTTTAGCGCTAGCTGTAGTTGTTCATCACCGTAAACGTAACGCTCTGTTTTTCCTTTTTTGATTTTGTATAATGGCGGCTGCGCGATATATATGTAACCTTTGTCGACTAATGGACGGAGATAACGATAGAAAAGCGTGAGCAACAGCGTTCTGATGTGCGCGCCGTCAACATCAGCATCGCATGTTATGATAATCTTATGATACCTCAATTTTTTAAGATCGATTTCGTCTTTAAAACCTGCGCCTAATGCAAGAATGATATTCTTTATTTCCTCGCTAGTTAATGTTTTATGAATTGGTGCTTTTTCCACATTCAATATTTTTCCTTTTAAAGGTAAAATCGCCTGGAAACGACGATCGCGAGCAGATTTGCTACTGCCTCCGGCTGAATCGCCTTCCACAAGAAATACTTCTGCTTTTGTTGGATCTTCCTCTTCGCAATCAGCAAGCTTGCCTGGCAATATGCTTGTTTCAAAAATATTTTTTCTTCTGATAAGTTCTTTTGCTTTTTGTGCTGCCTCGCGCGCCTCCATGCTTTGCACAATTTTTGATGCTATTTTTCTTGCATTTTCTGGGGTCTCTTCCAGGTAAGTTTTTAGCGCGTCATGTACAATGCTATCAACAATGCCTTTTATTTCGCTGTTACCAAGCTTTGTTTTTGTCTGGCCTTCGAATTGAGGTTCTGGAATCTTTAAACTTAGCACGCAAGTTAGCCCTTCTAATGCATCGTCGCCAGCTATTTTTCTGTCTTCTTTAACAATTTTGTGGCTGCGAACATAGTCATTTATTACGCGTGTTAATGCGGTTTTAAAACCAACTAAATGCGTGCCGCCTTCGATTGTTTTTATATCGTTTACAAATGTATAAACCATGTCGTTATAGCTGTCAGTATATTGGATTGCGAATTCCAGTTCTACACCGTCAGCTTTTTTAGAAACAAAAAACGGTGAGTGAAGTTTTGTTCTTGCCTTATTTAAGAATTCAACAAATTGGACTAGACCGCCTTCATAAAAGAATTCTTCCGTGTGTTGCGTTTTCTCCTCGCTTAAATTTATTCGCAAACCTTTATTCAAAAATGCTAATTCCATTAGTCTTTCTTTTAAATATTCGAAATCGAACTCTGTTGTTTGGAAGATTTTTCCATCTGGTTTAAATGTTACTATTGTACCGCGATTAGTTGTATCACCGGCTACTTTTGCGCCCTCAGAAGTTTTTCCATATGCATATTTTAATTTGTGAATTTTCCCGTCGCGATGAACTTCAATTTCCATCCATTCGCTTAATGCATTAACTACGCTCATTCCAACTCCGTGTAATCCGCCAGAAACTTTGTATGCCTTTTTCTCGAACTTGCCGCCTGCGTGAAGTGTTCCGCTAACTGTTTCTAAAGCACTTTTACCGGTTTTTGAATGAATGTCAGTTGGAATGCCACGACCATCATCTTTAACTAAGACAGATCCGTCTGCCTTAAGCTCGATATCAATATTTGTACAAAAGCCTGCGAGCGCTTCGTCTATGGAGTTATCACAGATCTCATAGACTAGGTGGTGTAATCCGCGTTTTCCAATGTCTCCGATATACATTGCAGGGCGCTTTCTAACGCCTTCTAGACCTTCTAAAACTTGAATGTCTTTTGCAGTATAATCGCTAGCACCATCAGTCATAGACACACCTAAAAATCGCCATAATTTTCGCTTATTTTATCGTCGATAATTATATTGTAGAGAAGGCTTTAAATTGGTATCTAAAAACCAAGATTCTAGACCAAAAACTGAAAACAAAAAATGCGCCCGCCGGGAATTTCGCGTTGAAGCCTTTTTATAATAAAAAACAATTTCTAAAACTAAAAAGGCTTCGCCCAAAAACAACCGTTCTTAGGTAGACCTCGGGCATTTTGCCCAGGGCCTTTGCTTTTGCGCATAACAAAAAAATATGTACAAAGCAACGATTCGAACCCGGGTCAATAGCTAACTTCTTTGATGAAACTTTCTTGGAGTGCGAAGCACGTTACCAAAGAAAGTTTCTTGGAAGGCTATGATCCGTATGGTCATATACTAACAAGTTTCTAATATATGATTACCACTAGACTACAGGCGCAGTAAGATTTAGTTATTACTAAGCTTGTTTTTTTAAATAATCGCTAAACAACCAAACTATTTAGGCTCTTGCAAACAATCCAAATCCGCAACTAATTTTACAAGATCCAGGTGTTTTCTGAATTTTCTATCTCCATCTTGGATCGCCAATAATATTTCGGCATAGTCTAAATCTATCCATAAATTGGCGTCTCTATAGTTGAAAACTCCTCCAGAATCTGGATCAACCGGATTTTGATTCTGTGAAAATAATAATTGAAATTTAGGTTTATCTAACAAACGAACAAGACCAGCAAAATATGTTCGACGTTCTACTAAAGACATATGTCTTACAGTAGTGCTTATTTTACCTGGATCTGCAAAAGTAAAACTAGAATGTGGCACATTTGCTCGTGGCGGAAGCAATTGGTTGGTATACAAATCTAATACAAGAGAACGAGGGACTCCGAATAAGATACGTATCAACTGGACTGATGGGACTTTTTCTAATTCGGAAGGCCTTTGACTTACGTTTGCTTCGTAATGTACATCGCTTATTAAAACTGGGAAGCGCAAGAATTCGCTGATTGCCTTAGTAGTTTCTCGCAATTCTCTTTTCGCAGTTAAATGCCTCATCTTAAGCTGTTGCTGAGGTGTTAATGCCATTTGTTTATTGTGCATAGAAGTGTTTATAAATATGATTTAGTGTGACTAACATTCTCGATAGCTCGCGTTAAAAACATCGAAAAGCTTCGGGCATATACCAGCGTTTTTCTGCGATGTGTTTAGTGTTCCGTCATCGTAATTGTGGCCACCCATTATTTCAGCGCATTTCGCAGTTCCAAAATGATCGTAATTGCCATCGCTGCCGAAATTGTGCATTAGTTCATGAATAGCAGTTGTAGCAATGAAATTATATCTGTTCTCTGCATAAAATGAATCCAGAGATTCGCTGTCATCGCACATATAATAATTAAAATCCGAGCGATAGATGCATGGTGTGCCTTTGCGGTTTCTACACTCGCCGCCGATAGAAACATTGCTGATATGCGCAAGATGTTTCGGATCAGTGCGATCATAACCGCAACTTGAATACGTATGCTTCCAGTCCATTACGCCGCCATAAACCATGTCTGTTCGAGAGTTAAGCGGGCTTTTGTAGCGATTACATGTAGATAATCTTGCGAAACTTATCGAGTAACCACCATAAGTTGCAGATGAATCATCAGCTCGCAAAAATATAAAAAATTCAGGCCACGTATCGCTCTCGTAGATTTTGTTTAACACATCGTCGTTATAAGTAGGTCTGCTTAAATGAAGCGAATTTTTTATTTCACTATAAGAAATTCTTTTTATCTTAACAAGCTTCATTTCGACATCTGTTTTTTCAACAAGGACATTGTTTGTTATTCTAAAAAATTCATTAAGCTCGCTGTCTGTTGGAGAATAGGAATCTGTATCAACAATGATGTCTACTTTAATATTACGATTAATTGAACTATTTTTGAAAGTTGTATCTTTTTCTGCCGGTTGTTTAACTTGGGCTGATTTTTCTAGTGGAGTTTTAAGTACTGACTGAGGTGGCTCTGTTATTGCATCGTTTTTTGATGATTTAACTGGGTATCCGGATGTATCTTGTTTTTGAGATGGTTCAGTTGTTTTGTTTTTGATTTCTTTGGCAGATTCTTTAGTTTCGCTAACACAACCTAAAAATAGAATTAGTACGAAAAACAAAACAAAAAATCTCAAAATACACTCACCAATTCCTGTAAAAATTTCTTAGGATCTTCTGAATTGACGAACGCGCTCGCAAGAAGTACGCCTTCGCTTCCGAGCTCTAATGCTTTTCTTACATCTTCTTTGTTGCTAACTCCTGCGCCGCAAATTGCGACTATTTTTTCATTTATGTGTTTTATCTGTTTAACGCTTTCGGTAATGAGCTCTGGCTTTGCATTTGAAACGCTAACGCCCGTACCAATGAGTTCTGGCGGCTCGATTGCAATGTAAGTTGGTGCAAAATGAGCAACGGCATCTGCCTCTTGTAGATTTGCTGCACATATTAAACTCTCGAGCGCGGTTGCGTGCAATCTGTCTGACACTTGTTTAACAACTTCTAATGAAAGCTTCTTTTCAGAATGATTAAGAATAGAACCCTTTACTTTTATTTTCTTCAGTGCTTCTGGAGGCAAATCGCCAGTATGCTGGCCTGGCAAAGACGCGTCGCAATGCTGCGCAAATATTTCGCTGAAGCGCTCTGCTGCATCTTTAAGATATATCGAGGGGGGGCATAAGACAATACGCATTCCGCTTTCTTCAACTACTTCGCTGGCGACATCTACAAAATACAACGCCTTATCCAGACTGCGCTCATATGTTTTTAGATTAAGAACTATCATTGAGAAATCACCGTATTTCGAAATATTTGTCGGAATTTTTTGGCCCTTCCGACAATTTATGATTTTATATTAAAGAGAAAGAAATAAAAAATAACGGTTGTATATTTAATATTCCGAACCTTTAGTTTTTATTAAACTGTGGGTTTTGTAAATGATAAGTTTTGATGAAACTTAACGAACCGGTTTTGATCAAACTTCCCAATTTTTCCTGCTGGAAAAATGGGCATCTTTTTCCATCGAGGAAAAAACTTGTTCCTAAAAGTTTGACGCTGAGATCCTATTTACCTGTTGGTAAATGTTTCTCAGCTCATATTCGTTCGCTGAGATCGCATAACCTGGTAGTGCGTCGGTCTTGAATTTTCGGCGCCTTTTTCTAAAAGGCGGAAAGGATGAATCTCGAATCAGGTATAATATAAGATCTACGTGACCTATCGGTCACGTCTCTTGATCTGTAGATCAAGAAAACCGATCCCTCGTGGATTGTAGGTTCAAATCCTACTCTCAGCGTCTTTTTATTTTTCGGCAATAAACGAAAATCGATACATTTAAATATAGTTTGGTAGAAAATAGTTAATTATGGAACCCCATGTAAGTAATCGCGTGCCTAGAGCTACTACTGGCGCTACTGGTAGAATAGATGGCACTACTTTCACTAGGAGAACCGTACTTACCGAAGGCCTTGCCAAGTATGATAGAACAGCTGGTCAGACAGTAGTTCATAGATTTATAGAAGCGCAAGGTAGTGTTGGCAGTATGTCGAGATTTCTTGCGAAACTGTTCGAAAATTTTGATGGAATTAAATCTGTTTCTTTGTATGTAGCAAAAAACGATAAACTTGAGCACACAATAACACTTCAAAAAGGAGATAGCGGAAGAATCTACCCGGATGCTAATACCGCTTATACTTTATGCGATAAAGAAGATATATGCTCCAGAGCTTATGATGAGTTTGGCGTTATTATAAATTTTAAAGGAACAGAATACAGATTCGATTTAAATCCTGAAAATACAGGATTTGCCCAAAGAGAAGTAAGAGATAGCGAAGGCATGGTTGGAGCATTTCCATTATATTCAGGAAGCAGTAGAAAAAAGCATGGCATACTAATGATCACTGGGGATGACATAAAAATAAATGGAAGTAATGCAGAAGGTGCAACTGTAGTCCAAGAAAGCGCTGACGCATTAGTTTCAATAGCTAGATTAGTTTCTTATATTATAGATAATGGATATGATACACTTACCGGATTACCAAGGGAGAAACAATTCGCTATTGCAATGGATGAGGCATTAGATGCATTTTATAGTAAAGATAGAAATTGCGCATTCATAAGATTTGATATTGATCATTTGAAAGATATTAATGATTTGGATGGGCACGAAGCTGGCGATATGGCATTGCAAAGATTTAGCGAAGCTGTAGCGACTTCATTAAGATTAGAAGCAAGAGAAGGCATGTCATCTGATATAATATTCCGACTTGGCGGCGGTGCAGATGAATTTATTGCAGTATTGCCGGATGTTGATGCACGAACAGCTGCAGTAATAGCTGATCGAGTTCGCCGTGATGTCGCGCATCAAACAATAGTTACTTGTAGTTGTGGCGTTAGCGACTTAAGAACAATTTTAGGAGACGGGCAGGTTAACGTTGATAAGGCAGTTAAGCTTGTGAAAGAAGTAACTGATAAAGCAGCTTATGCAGCAAAAGAACACGGAAGAAATACTGTATTCTCGATAAGGCGAGAAGGCGCAGAATTAGTCACAGTTCACTTTACTCAATAATCAGAATATTCTATTTGGTTGGATCAAGATAATTTTTATTTGTATTCAAACTAATTCTATATTAATTGCCTCTGTAGCTCAGTGGTAGAGCGCCTGTTTCGTATTTAATCGGAAAAACAGGAAGTCGGGAGTTCAATTCTCTCTAGAGGCTTTGTCGGCACGGTATCTTGTCGGAAAGCGACAAACTTGTGACATTTTTTTTGCAATTATGCCAAGGCTTTCGTGCTATCAATTTCTAAATGTTAAAATGGGGTCGCCAAGATTTGAATTTCCATCTGTCTTTTTTGAACAGGCAGTTTTTCGGCTGCATTTTTCCTAAAAAGGCAGAACTTGGATCACCGGCGCTCTTGCTAATTATATAATTAGTCCCAAGGCCGACAGTCTACCAGGTTGAACCGCGTTTTGTTTCCTTCACGCGTTTAGCCCACGACCCCGATAAATTTATTTTATAACAAAGCCTATATAAAATTAGTTATTAACTTTCCTAACAAGAAGACTTACTCCTTTTGCTTCATTATTTCTTACTAAGAAGAAACCGAAACGAGCGTAAATACTTACTGCTGGATTCAATGACAAGACCTTAAGATAAACTGGTTTGGCGAGCTTTTCAAATTTTTTCAGAACGTGTTCTATTAAGCCTGTGCCTATGCCAATGCCGCGCGCATTGCCTTCAACGCCGAATCCTTTTATAATCGCCTTACCATTGAAATAAGCATAATGTACAAAACCAACAACCTGACCATGCATGTCAGCAATAATAATTCGATCGCCATTATTTATCTTAATATTGGCATTAGGAAAAACATTATACATTAGCTTTAGCATTTCTGGATATTCGCTGTCCTTTAATAATCTTATACTGATCGCCATTAATTCACTCTATATTTTGTTTAAACGGTAACGTATTCTACGTACGTATTTTTATTTGTTATGGTTATTTCGCATGCTTTACGCGCTAGTGCGGCTGGTAATTTTATTATTTTTGTATTTCCAAGCATTGTAGTGCCTTGATGCTCGTGAACATGCCCGCATAAAACTGTTAATGGTCTTTTTTCCTCGATAATTTGCTTAATGCTAGTGCTTCCGATATGCTTGCCTCGTACTTCATCAAAAAACCCGTAAGGGGGGCAATGTATTAGCAGAATGGTGTCTTCGTCTATTTTCAGCCTGCCAAAGCGTGTATATATCTCCCCTTCGCTATATTCGTTCGGAGTATTGAAAGGGGTAATATTACTATAACCAAAACCGACTAAATTCAGTTTATCATCTAGCTCGACTCGCTTCTCGTGAATAAAGTTCTTTTTAGATTTAAGAAATTCCATAACAGCTAGCGGCTCGTTATTGCCTGGAACCAAATAGCAATTAGGAAACTTTTCTAAGATGTCTTCAGCAAAGCTTACGCTGTGATTCGTAATATCACCGGATATAAAGACATGATCGAATTCGTTGCTGTCGTAAAATTTTTTGAGTTTTTCGAGCGCGATTTCTTCGTCATGAATGTCAGAAAAAGCGAGAATGCGCATTTGATCCCCTAAAATTTATAAGTAGTTTCTGATTTTAGCTCGCAGATTCCATTGTTTGACCTTTTTTATGTTCTTCTAAAGCTTCTTTGCGCAGTTTATCAATCTCTTTTAATTCTTTTTCTGAAAGCTCTTCTTCTGGCACTAGTATATCTTCTAGGTATTCCAATTTCTTCCTGACGAGTTTTATCTCATTATAAACCATATTTATGTCAACGTTTTCCATATTTTCACCGCTCGATTTTCATTATTAATTACACAACAAAGTCTTTAAACATTTACCAATAATAACAACTTAAAGAATTATGAGGAGAAAGATAGATATGAGAACCGTTTGTTTTAATGCTGTTGTAACAGCGCCTCGAAGAAATTTTGAAAACAGGAAATCTGCAGCTTTAGCCAGAATGTTAGCGCCTAAAGATCCAGTAAGACAAGCACTACTTAGAGAAGCGCATGAGAAAATGCAAAAAGGCGAAATTATTGATCTTGAAACTGAAAAAGCGCTAAAACAAATGCTGCCAAAGGTAAAATTAAAGTTCCTTGAAGAATTGACATTGCAAAGAAGATGGCATGATGCAGAAAGGGCAGGACGCTTAGAGATTTTAGATTCGCTTAAAAGAAATTTTGATTATGTCCCGCGTGGCGAGATTGCTCAGCTTTTCAGAACTGCTACAAAGGAAGAAGCGTATATTTTTTGTGAGCATTTGCTCGATTTATTAGCACTAAGAAATGATCTTAGAAAGCATATATTTAATTTATTTGGAACTGTGTTAGAAAACGCAAATCATGAGATTCGTAATGTTATAAGAGAAGAGCTCGGGCAATATGGACTTACAGCTTACGAAAGGAGATTGGATCTGATTGTAAGGTCGGGTATCTATTTATCGATTACAACGCCTGCCTTATTCTTTAGTGGAAATTATTTACTTCAGAAAACTGATGATTTAAAGTGGCTAGGTGCGCTTGGAATATTGCTAGCAACTGCTAAATTAGGTGCTGTTGGTCCATGTATTGGAAATTTGTTTTCAAGATTAAATAACCCACGCCTAAAGGCGTGGGATTTCTCGACGGGCTAAAAGAAAGAGGATATCCGCATCTGTTCTGATTCTGACCGTGCTTGTTGAATTGACTGGTTGAGTTCCTTGAAATTG
>JAHFGR010000025.1 GCA_023247345.1 Microcaldota archaeon
ATTATAACGCCAACATCGAAAGTTTAATAGAAGCAATCGAAAATACTATCCAGACTCCGAAAAGACAGCAGGATGCAAAACTTAAGATGTTCATATCTCGTTCTTTTGATATTAATAAACCCGGTACTGCAGTGCAGGATTTAAAAGGCGGCGTTATAGGTGGCAGTATAGTTAACGGATTACTGAAAGTAGGCGATGAAATAGAAATAAAGCCCGGTATTGCAAGAAAAGAAGGAGAGCTGCCGTCTCCGTTAAAATGCAAAGTTAAATCATTAAGAGAAGAAGATGAAGACTTAAAGCAGGCAAGCGCTGGTGGTTTAATCGCAGTAGGTACGTCTATTGATCCCGCCTTGTCCAAATCCGATTCTCTAGTTGGTTCTATGGTTGGTCATCCCGGCGAGTTGCCAGACGTTGTCAATGTACTTAAGATAAAATACGAGATGATAAAAAGAAAAGATATCGATAATCCACCGTTAAAGGATAGCGAGTTACTTGCGATAAATTTAAATACAGCAACAACTATCGGCGTAATAACAGGTCTTGCAAAAGGAATTGCAACTGTTAAGCTGAAAAAACCGCTCTTATACGATAAAACTGGGCGCGTTGCTTTGAGCAGAAAAGTCGGCCAGCGCTGGCGATTAGCTGGGTGGGGAAGTTTAGTTTAGTGCTGTTGGTTTTTAAAAAGTTGCATTATAATTTCTATTTCTAATGACTGGTTAGTTTTTATTAAAAGATCAGTTTTTGATGATACCCTCCCAATTTTTCCATTGGAAAAATGGGCATCTTTTTCCTGAGAGGAAAAAGCTTTGACGCGTTCGCGTCAAATTTTGTCAACAAGGTTGACAAAGCTTGTTTACTAAAAAGGTATCAAGCCGGGATCGCCTAGTCCGGTAGGGCGGCAGGTTGCTAACCTGTTGCGGGTAACCGTTCCTGAGTTCAATTGAAGCTTTCTTTTGTAAAGAAAGCTTCAGCAAAGAAACAAATCTCAGTCCCGGCGTTTTTTTCCTGAAAAACACCAATGGTATTTCCTTAAAATAGGTTTAAGTCAAGGAAGAACGAGAATCAACACCTAGTAAAACTCAAGCCAAAGGCAGAAAAACTAAAGAAGCACTTAAAAGCAGCAAAAGAAGACAAACAAAGTTTAGTAAGGTTAAAACAATTAGAATCACAGATTGCGGCTTAGCGCCTAGTTTTCGCAAGCATTTTCTTTTCTTCTATTTCTTCATTAGCTGCTGCTGAGCTTAATTTGAAATTTAATTCTAGCAATTCCTTTACTTTAGGATTTGTCTTATTCAGTTTATACATCTCTGCTCTTCCAACTATTCTGGTTTTTACTAAAAATCTGTCTCTTATAAGTTTATCCCATATAGGCACTACTGTAATTCTCGAAACATCTGTTTCTGCAGCTACCTGTGATTTAGAGTAATCAAATTCACTAAAGGTTAGAAAGAAATCAAGGACCCTAATCTTTGGTGAGTTTCCAAATGTCTCAACAAATATTGTGTTTGTTTTTTCCATATTAATCATGTTGTATACAGTTGTTATATACTGTTGTTATGTACTGCTGTTAATAACATAAATATACAGTATATATTTAAATATTTATGCATTTAATGTATAATAAATAAACATTGTAAAAAGGCGCCGAAATGAAACCAAATGAAAAAATATCCAATGAGATCCATAAGGTTTTGCTTAAGAAACTGTATAACTTAGGTTGTTGGGGCAAGGGGCACGTTTCAGAAAGTAATTTACCTAAAGGTTTTCCGCCTCACTTACGTGGTTTTGTTATTGATGTCGCCTATGAATTAAGAAAACAAGAATTTTTGGTAATGCGTCCTTCCGGCCATGATAGGCAATGGTATCTTAATTTCGCAAAAAGACAAGAAATCGAATATATAATAAGAGATTAATGTTAACTCTATTTAAATTTCTTCAACCATTCTAATTCCTTTTCGATAGTTGTTTCCTTGCCATGGCCAGGATAAATTTTTGTTCCTGTTGGAAAATCAGCAAGCCTTGCTAGAGTTTTTTTCATTTTGTCTGCATCGCTTCCTGGCAGATCTACTCGTCCGTATGTTCCAGCAAATAAAGTATCTCCTGTAAACATTATTCCATGCTTATTTGAATATAAGCAAATACTGCCTTCTGTATGTCCGGGTGTATGCATTACAGTTAATTGTTCTTGTCCGAATTTTATTAAATCCGTTTCTCTTAGTTCTGCATTAACTGTTGTTCTTTCGAACTTTCCGTTATTCATTTTCTCCGACATGTCATCTTTTTCATAATATGGCACATCTTTTTTATGCATCATAACTGCAGCATTCATTGACTTTTTGATTTTTGCATTTTCAAAGACATGGTCAAAATGATAATGCGTATTTACAATTCCGCGTATATTTAAATTTTTTTCAATTGTGAATTCCAAGAGTTTATCACTGCCTTGCGCTGGGTCAATGACTATTGCTTCATTGGTTTTTTCATCCCAAACTAGGTACGCATTATTGTTTAATGGTGGAACAACAAATTTTTCAAATTTCATTTTAAATCACCTTTAATCAAATTCAGTTATACTTTTCTCTTGCAAATATAAATAAAGATAATTCGGTCCGCCTGCCTTGCTATCAGTACCGCTCATATTAAATCCGCCAAATGGCTGCCTTCCAACGTATGCACCAGTACTTGCGCCAGTTTCTTTATTTATATAAAAGTTTCCTGCATGAAACTTGCGCATTGCCATTTCTTTGCGTTTTGGATCTTTTGTAAACAATCCGCCAGTTAATCCATAATCGCTGCTTCGCTGGCGGGCTAGTGCTTCTTCGAAACTATTGATTTTATCAACAACTAATACTGGTCCGAATATTTCTTCGCGCACAATTTTAGCATCTTCCCTGGCATTCGTAACAATCGTTGGTTTTATGAAATATCCTTTAGCATATTTGCCTTCGCTCAGGCGTTCACCGCCAATAATTATTTTTCCTTCTTTTTTTGCAATCTCTAAGTATTTTTGCACCTTTTGCATTTGCTCTTCACTCGCAAGCGGGCCAGTAAAATTATCCGCATCAGTTCCTTCTCCGATTTTCAATTTCTCAGTTTCTTCTTTTAGTTTTTTAATAAAAGGCTCGTAAATTTTTTTATCAACTAACGCAACGCTGCACGCACTGCATTTCTGTCCGCTATATCCAAATGCAGAACGCATAACACCTCGTGCAGCTTTATCAATATCCGCATCTTCGCAAACTATTACATGATTTTTACCGCCAGTTTCAAGTATCATTCTTTTAAACCAATGTTGGCCAGTTGCGAAGCGAGCTGCTTTCTCATAAATATCTTTTCCAACTGCAGTTGATCCAGTAAATGAAATAAATCTGGTTTTTGGATGTTCGACTAAATAATTGCCTATTTCGCTGCTCGCGCCCGGTAAATAATTTGCTACGCCAGGAGCAAAGCCAGCTTGTTCTAAAATTTCAAAAACATGATACGCCATTATCGGAGTAACACTTGATGGCTTGACAACCACGGTATTGCCTGTGACAAGCGCAGCAGTAGCCATACCTGCTAAAATAGCAAAGGGAAAATTCCACGGAGCGATAATCACACCAATGCCAAGTGGAATATAAAGAAGTTTGTTTTTTTCGCCTTGCACATGCACGAGCTGAGCAGGTTGCGAACCTATTTCATTCATTCTGCGCGCATAATAATCCATGAAGTCTATTCCTTCAGCAACTTCAGCAACAGCTTCGCGAATACTTTTTCCATTCTCTTTGCTTAGCCATATGCTTAATTCAAGTTTGCGCTCACGTGCGAGCTGCGCTGCTTTTAGCAATTTTGCTGCGCATTCGTAATACGGAACATCCTGCCAGGTTTCAAATGCATGCTCTGCTGATTTAATTGCAAGTTCTGCATGTTCTTTTGTTGCTAGATGCGCGTTGCCAATTTTTTCATCAGTATTTGCAGGATTTTTTATTGTTTGCGTTTCGCCTTCGAATAATTTTTTACCATTAATAATTAGCGGATATGTTTTTCCAAGTCGTTTATTTACTCCCTCCATAGCTTTGCGAAGGGCTTCTTGATTTTCAACGAGCGAGAAATCAATGTAAGGTTCGTTCTTAAAGTCGGAAAGCATAGGTAAATCCATAAGATCACGAAACTACGCTAACCGCATGTGTTTGCGGATCGTATTGCATAATTGTAATCATGGCTCCATTTTTTGTTTTATCTCTAATTATTTTACTTGCCTTTAACATTTTTTGTTTTAGCTCTTCAGCTGTTTCAGGATTCGAATGTGTAATAACAATATGTGGCGCATCCTTTACTCCATTTACCTTAAGCAAAGCGTATTCGATACTTGCTATTGCTTCAGTTGATAATCCTTTACCAAAAGCACTTACAGCAAACAGCTCGTTTAATCTTGCATTGAAAAGCATACGTGAATTACTAAATCTTCCTAAATCAAACGGATCGCTGACAACTATTGCATGCGAGTATTGCGATGCTAGCGCATAATGATTGTCATTTGCATATTTTAAACGAGAAATGCCGCTCGCGCGCAAGCTTGTTACGAGTGGCGGCTCAGTTCCATCTTTTAAATAAGTAAGCAGCTTGTCCTCGCCATTTGTAAAATCAAACAGGCATGGCACTACTTGTAATCTTTTCTTAAATACTATCGGATGTTCTGCTAAGCGCATTGCTTGGTTAATGGCGTTTGCCTGATAGTCATCTTTAGCTTGCGGTGTTGTATGTCTTCTATCGACTGCTTCAACTAGCATGTCAACATGCCCGCTTACTTTTCCAACATAATGACCAGCATGCGCGTTTGCATCTACTGCACCGCACTTTGAATGTCCGACTACTATTAATTCTCCGCCTTGTTTTAATTTTCTTAATGCAGTATCAAGCTGTGTCTTTGCAACGGCATCTTTTGGATCATATAAATTTCCAGCAACTTGTATAAATAGAATATCGTTATCAACAAAATCTCGAAATAAACTCGGATCATCGCGTGCGTCAGAGCATATCAGGACAACTGCATCATATTCTTGAACTGCCTTTACTGGTTCATGATGGTGCTGATATCTTTCAGTTTCTATGCGAAATTCCATGTTACCTTCAGTTAACTGTTCTTTTGACTCCTTTAATGTAAGAGCAACTTGACTAGTTATTTTAGATTGTAACATTCTTACTTCTATCAAAGAATCCACCCCTCTAAATCTTCTTTCCTTCCGTTCTTCACGAGTTTCTCTTGGTTGTATCTGCCCTGCTCTTGCGTGAGCTAAACCAGCAATAGACAAAATCATTTTTTCTGCGTCTTCTAAAGCTTTTTGTTGAGCCTTACTATTACGTTTTTGTTTTTTTATATGTTTATGCAATTCGTACAGTGTCTTTTCCGGGTCAAGGATTTTTGGAGGCAAGATGCCTTGCAATTCTTCTAATCCATCTTCTAATTTATCCAAGAATTCAGGTTGTAAGTTCCCTATTTTTAATTTTTTTAGTAAAGATTCGTCGATCATAAAGACACCAGAAGTAGTATAACTTCTTTTGAAACACATATTTAAAAACCTAAGCCGCATACATGTTATTATTTATTTTAACAGTTAGAGTCATATAGGTTTTTAAACACTTTTAGACACAATGGTATATAAGTAAATGGTGAAAAAATGAGCGCTTTAGTTAATCCCAAGGTTCCTGAATTCATAAAAGCTGGAAGACACAACTATATAGACCAGCGTGCCCAATTTTATCGTGCGCATGAAAAGTCTGCCCTGGTAACCGAAGTAACTGTTGCAATAAGTCAACAAGCCGCTCCGAACATACCAACGTTAAAACAATACTTTTTGATAGGGAATGAAAGATTCACTTCGATAATTCGACTTTTTGAAGATATGTTGGGCAAACTGAGCGATCCGGCATTCGGTGAGTACGATCAGGCAAACAAAGCATGTATCGATGCGCGATCATTGACACAACTCGTCTATGACCATATTGAAAGGACAATTCTAACAGAAAGAACTGCAGGAAGCATAGTAAGAAGTGCCCATGCTTTTCGAGCCCTGTCGGCAGAAGGTGTTGGCTTTGTTATTGTTCACGATTCTTGCGGCGCATTGAAAGCTGCCCACGATTATTATACTGGAAAGTTTAGTGGGCCACTAGATGAGCATCTTCAATTACTATTAGAAGGCGGTATTCACACAGTAGTCGCTATGAAGGAAGACCCAAAGAGAAGGACTGAGCATGGTATCTCTCAAGCAGAGATGGCAAATCTTGCAATAACCGATAGTCGAAAAATGGTAAAAGTATTCCCAGTCTGCTCTGTTTTAAATGGCGGAGATGAAAGAGTAGTGTCTGGTGTAGAATTGCTTAACGGGCTAAAAGACGGCCGTCCTAATGCAAGAGCATACACAGAAGCAATGGATTATGCTGCCAAGACTTTATGGGCCATTGCAGCTGAGATGGGAAGGAAAAAAACCCAATTTGCCCATACAATATTTGTTTACGATGCAATAAGGATGGGCAGGTTTGCTGATCCAAGAATATTCCTTGATTTATTGCCCAACGAAGCAGTTTGTGTTACATTTGACTTCGAACAAATAATGCGTGGGTCAATATCAAAGAATGGCATTGCAGGTGTAAAATATGCAGCATTCCACGGAGGCGGACACATTAAAGGCGTTGGTGGCGAAGACGGCAACAGGCACATAATGGTTATTGATCCTGATCCGGAAGTTACGATGCGCGTCGAGACTGCTTTACTAAACTCATGCCCAGAGGCAAGAGATCTAACAAGGAACGGGGAAACAATAATAAGAACAAGATATGATTTAGGAACCAGAGAAATAGAATTCTTAGATTAAAACTAATTAATTCGCGTCATTTTGTTGGTTCTTTATATCGTCTTTATAATCCAGTATTCTTTCCAACTATTGCCAAAATATCCTTTGCATCATGACCTAATTTTATAAGCGTAGTATGCCCGCGCACACCCTTGCTGCTCATTTTTGTAGTTATTAGTCCAAGCATTTCCAGATCGCTCAAATATTCATGATACCATCTTACACTTCGTGCGCGTTTATGCGATCTTTTACATACTCGTTCGTATTCTTCATAAACTTCACCGGAAAATAAAAATCCTTCCTCTTCAATCTCGAGCCTTGCGTATCTCGAGCCATTTAATGAAATATTCGAAATTGCATAAAGTACAAGCTGATGATTTTCTGGTAAAGTGGCAATAGTTTCACTTGCAAGATCAATATCAACTCTTTTTCTTGCCAATTCCACCTCTTCATCAGTAATCTTATTCCTGCCAGTTTGGTCTGCCATTTCGCCTGCCTTAAACAAAAGTTTTAATGCGTATCGTGCATCGCCATTCTCTTGCGCAGTTATTGCTGCAGTTAAATTAATCGCCGACTGATCTATGGCATCTTTCTGCAACCCGCTCGTTGCGCGCTGTTTCAATATCTCGCGCAATTGCTCGCTCGTATATGGTGGAAATATCATTTCAGTTTCATACAAGCTGCTCTTGCTTCTTGGATCGAGCACGTCTTTGAACGATAGCTTGTTAGAAATGCCAACTATGCTAACCCCGCCTGTTTTTATCTCGTCATTAGCGCGCGTAAGCGTATAGATTAATTCATCCAAATCCTTTATCATGTCTATCTCATCCAATATCAGAATCAGTTGATGGCCCTTTCCAGCGATTTCAATCATTTTCTCATATAGAAAAGTTAATCCAAAACCAGATTTTTCTAGTTCAGGCACGAAATTCTTAAGCGCCTTTTGCAAAATCCTATATCGCGAGTTGTATATTCTGCAGTTTATATATTGCATGCTCGCTTGCGGTGTTTCGCTGTTAAATAATTCCATTACTCGTTTTACAGATACTGTTTTTCCACTGCCGGTTTTTCCATAAATAAAAAGATTTCTTGGTTTTTTATTATCCAGCGCAGATGAAACAACACCCTTTATTTCGTTTATCTGCTGTTCACGGAATGGTAATATTTCTGGCACGAAATGTGGCGAGAGCACGTTAACGTCTCTAAATACTCGGCTAGGAGATAAACTTCCACTAAAATTAGTCATAAATAACCCATTATTATTTCTTTCGCATACATTTAAAATAATAACTACTGATAGTAGAACTATAAAATAAATTAGGTGATTTAGATGACAGCAAAACTATCTAGGATGTATAATATGGATATATTTACCGATAGCGGTAAGTTTATAGGCAACGCACAAGATTTTATTGTTGATGTTGAATCTGGCGAAGTTGCAAGAATTTTGGTTGAAGCATTGCCACCAAGCAAGGAAGACGCTAAAAAAGCATTACGAGAAAAAAGTATTCTTTATAAGAATGTAAAATCAGTTGAAGATGTTATTGTTGTTACTAGAGGCACATCATCCCCAGTACAAGAATAAATGCAATGTGCATTAGGCATAAGCAGTAAGCTGTAGGCAATAGCTTCCTGTCTTGAGTTTTATATTACATGAGAATGGCATGAATTTGCCGACGCGGGTGTCGCTTTGGTGACGGGTCCTGCGTCTAATTTAAGAATGGTGTATGTGCTTGAGCACGAGGAGGTCATAAGCCGATGGCTAAAGGTTGGTTAAAAGTACTTCTTGCTATAGTTGCTATAGTTTTTGGATATGGTATAACACAATTCTGGCCTCAGCTTAGGCCTGATGATCCTCAAGAAACAATTTGGGCTGTTGGCGCTATTGTTGCTCTTGCTTCTTTTGTATCGCTACATTTCCTTACTAAAGGTAGTGGCGGCGGAGAATAATCTTTTTGTGCTGATTTTATAAACACTTCTTTTCTAATTCTATAACATGGGAGGATTAAGTCGAAACTTCAGTAATCAGCCTTGGACCGTGAGTAATGGGTCTAGACTATGTGCTAACAATCCATTCAGAAGATACATTAGAGAACCAGTACACGAAGTAAGACAATCAGACGTTACAGGCCAATCATTTGCTGATCAAGTAAAAAGAACAAGGCAAATGCTACGAAGCATGAAGCCAGAGGCAGTAAAACAAGTAATCGAATTTCATAAAGGCCTAAATTTCTTCCAAGCGCTCGCTTTAGCTAAAAGAGAAGGAAGACTGATAGTACCTAACGATGTTCATGATAGAATTCTAAATGAAACCGAACTTAGATATCGAACATGGACAGGGACATTAGTAATATACGAAACACCATACACTCAATTTGGGGAGCAGATCGTTTTTGATAATATGCGTTTTTTCATTCCTAAAAAATTCAGAGGAAAGATAAATTGCGCCTTATTAATTGAGCATCCAGACTTTGAATTAGTCAATTTAGGAGGTAACAAATATGAACTGAAGGCAGTGGATGAAGCAAACATCAATTTAATCGAAGATTTCCCAGTAACATATGGAGAACATAAACTTGATAAGATATTCGGGATTCCAATCGGTCATAGACTTAATTGCGGAGATAATTCAACTAGATGGTTCTTGCGCAGTAATAATGAAGGTATTTATTTTCTGGTCCGCGGTGTCAGTTCCACCTATGATGATGGGTCGACCGTCAGCGCGAACTGGGATATTCAATACAGATTTGGAGTAGCTTTGTTTTAATCATTTCAATAATCCATCAACAAGTTTCTTAGTTTTTTTATCTGGCTTAACAACAACTATGCCTTCATTAGGTTGCCCGTAAACTATAATCATATTTTTTTCTGCATATTTAATGAAAACCAATGCAGTAAGATCTTCTTCTCCATTAATTTTAATCGCACCGCCTTTTTTCATTATTGATTTCGCTTTTTTCACAAGTTCTTCAGAAATAGTTCCAGCCTTATTATTGATATTTATTACGTCTTTGAATTCTCTTTTTATTATTGCAGCCATTCCTGACGGCAATGCCTGTCGCATATATTTAAAATCAAAAACAGCCAAGTGGGGGCGCACGCCTATGCAAAGTAGTGCAAGCGTGCAGATATCACCAACACTTATTATCTTGGATTTTTTGCTTAATAATTTTACTATCTCTAGAGATTGATATAGTTTTCCTAGAGGTTTTTTTAATTTTATCCTGGTTTCTTTTGAGATTATCATTAGGGAGTCACCATTTGATTTATAGATCTAATATCAAAGTTAATTTTTAAAAGCGCTAGTGTAAAAGACTGATATGCAAGAAAATAAAGGTTTATCTAGAAATACAAAAATTTTCAGTTATGCTAGTTTTTTGGTCGATGTAAGCAGTGAGATGGTCATCTGGATTTTGCCATTTTTTCTTAGCAGCGTGCTCGCAGCGCCTGTTTTTATTATTGGTTTGATCGATGCGCTTCGAGAGTTTACACCAAAAATCGTTGGACTGTTTGCTGGCTTCTACGCTGACAAAAAAGGAAAAAAGAAGAATATAGTAATTTTCGGATATTCGTTATCTGCATTTGTAAAAGCATTGTTAGTATTTGCAACGCATTGGCTGCATGTTCTTTTTGTTGTATTCTTTGAGCGCTTCGGTAAGGGCATACGCAACGCGCCAAGAGATGCACTAATAGTAATGTCTGAGAAAAGGGAAAATCTTGGCCGGGCATTTGGGTTCAGGCAGATGCTTGATACGATGGGCGCGATTATCGGCCCGCTCATAGCAACTTTTATTTTATTTCTGTTTCTCAAGGATGGGAATGCAGAATATATCTATCGCCTTATATTCACAATCTCAGTTATTCCCGCAGCAGTAGCAGTTTTAATGCTGTTTTTTATAAGGGAAAGCGCCGTATCGTCGTCACAAGACGGTAAGTCTATACTGATAAACGTGCTCAAGACCAAGAATTTCAAAAGATTTCTAGCTGCATCATTGGTATTTGCCTCGGGCCAATTCACCATCGCATTCTTTCTGCTTCGTGCTGGCCAGTTTGCGAGCATAGCGTTTATCCCGTTGTTTGGCATGGCGTTTAATATTCTTTATGCACTGTCCGCAATGCCGGCTGGTTATTTGACTGATAAGATCGGCGCAAGGAAATCATTGAGCATAGCATGGGTGTTTTTCATTCTTTGTTTGATTGGGTTTTCATTTTTTCCGAGTTTTTATTCGATGTTAATCCTATTCGCTTTGCTAGGCCTCTTTACTGCTATATATACTGTGGCACCTAGTGTTTTTCTTGGAAAAATAATTCAAAAAGAGCAATACGCTAGCGCAGCAGGTTTATATCAAGGAATAATTGGACTAGCTATCATACCTGCAAATCTAATTGCAGGCGCTATTTGGAATGTTAAAATATTTAATGCACCCGCCGTGTTCGTTTTCCCTATCCTAACTACTGTGCTTGCGATATTTCTGCTTAATTTTTTGGTTAGAGACTAATTACAATCTACAAAACCCTGCTTCCTTCCTTACTCCCAACAATTATCCTGTCAAATTTCGTGAATATCCCATTCTCAACAACGCCTGGAATCGCATTCAGTTCGATTTCCATTTTTT
>JAHFGR010000184.1 GCA_023247345.1 Microcaldota archaeon
CTATTATAGGAATTTTTACCGCCTTATAAATATCATAAACGCAGCGAATTGCAATTGGTCGCATTGCCGGTCCACTTAGTCCGCCCATCCCGAATCCAGGCAAGCGAGCATGCCTTTCTATATCAATAACCATTCCCGGACCAATTGTATTTCCAACATCAATTGCGCTTGCGCCAGCATGCTCTGCAGCTTTTGCAACCTCGACCTCACCAGGAATACCGGGGGAAATTTTTAATATAAGCGGAATAGAAATGCGCTTTTTTATCTCAGTAACTATCGCATTTGCCTGTTCTGAAGTTTGTTGTCCAGCCATTAATCCATATTCAGGTGTATGCGGGCAGCTAAGAACTACTTCTAAAGCATCAACCTTCATGCCTCCGGCAATTTTCTTATTTATTTTTTCAGCAAGCGCTTCATATTCGCTAGTGCTTTTTGCAGTTATGCTGAGTATGAATGGCTCCTTTCTTTTCCAGCCAGAAAATTCTTCCAGGCCAGCATCTATCCCGGGGTTTGAATAACCGACAGCGTTCAAAAACCCGCAATTAGTTTCAACCATTATTGGAGTTTCATGGCCCTTGCGTGCTTCGAGCGTGAGCGATTTGCAAATTACCGCGCCAGCCCCGCATTTACAGACCTCTTCTAAATTAGATTTTGTAACGCCCTGAATCCCACTCGCGAGCACCAGCGGGTTTTTCATTTTTAGTCCTAAGAATTCGGTTTCTAGCATTGAAATCACAACTAATTATCAGAACAGGTTTTTAATTCTGACTAATTTTTTTCTGTAGATCCAAACAAATAAAGAGATCAAAAATGCGCCAATCGGAACACCGAATAAAACAAAAACAGGTATATACATAAAGGGCCTGTCTCTTGATTTTGTCAAGTATTGATAATCGTCATCCAGTAACAAGTGTATGTGCCAATCTCCATCTTCTGGATTGTCAAAAACGTCAACTACTGTACCGCGCGCAATTCGATAAGGATCATTCTCATCAAAAATTCTTAATCGCGAAGGGTTGTGAACACCTTGCATCAGTTCTCCACTGTAATTTTTGTTTCCCCATTCCTCGCCGGTTTTAAGGTTTTTGATATAGCGAACAGGATGGATCTCGTTCCAATCTGGTAGAAAAGAATGCCTGTCATTTATCCAAGGTCCATACACTTCGACATTATCTCCAAAATTCGGTTTTTGAATCGTTTTTTGATCTAACGGCACGATTTCAGTTATCAGGATTCTGTCTGCAAAATAGAAAAATAAGAATGGTGACAATATGGAAGCTAAGAGTGATACAATAACAATTATGTCTAAGGTTTTCATGGAAGTTTATTAGTTGGGCAGATTTTTAATTATAATTATCTCGTATTTTTCCAGCTAAATAGTAACTCATTTTCCTGCCAAACATCTTTCGCAGCTTATTTTTTTCTCGCAATGCGGGATAGGTTTGTGCTCAATTGGATCATGCATCGGTCTATCCAAAAACCTACATAGCTCGATCTCAGTTTTATCAGTTAATGAATGTTCCATAGTTTCTGCCTGCTTTAAAACGTCTTTTTTAGCTATCTTTAGTACTCTGGTTAGAAAATCTTCTAGCAGTCTGCGTCTTCTTATCGCTTTTATCGCTTCTTTCCTTCCATTGGCAGTAAGCTTCACATTTTTGTAAGGCTCGTGCGTAAGATACCCTCCTTTTGATAATTTGTTTATCATTTCAGTTACGCTTGCTGGTTTGATATTCAGTGCTTTAGCAATATTGGTAGTACTTGCTTCTTTTTCATCCTCCTGCAATGAGTATATAACGCGCAAATAGCTATACCCAGATCTATTTCCTACTATCCCACCATACATAAATAATTTAGGTACGCCTAAATTTATAATTCTTTTTATTCAATAATAGCATATGGCTATTTCTAGAACAGCTGAGAATTATCTGCGCGCTATTTACGAGATCATAGAAAAAAAAGGATATGTCCGAGTTAAAGACATTGCCGCTTCTTTAGAAGTTAAACCGTCCACTGCCACAGAAATGCTGGACAAATTAGACGATCTGAATTTGATTATTTATGAAAAGCGCAGCGGCATAACATTAACAGAAGAAGGTAGAAAAACCGCAGCAGTAATTAATGAGCGCTATAAAATATTTTTGAAATTATTCGAACTTGCCGGGGTATCTGCGAGAACTGCTTATCGAGACGCTTGTATTCTGGAGCATTATATAAGCGATGAAACTAATCGATCAATACAACATCTAGTTGAAAGATTAGAAAAAGAAAATATCAGGATTTAGGCACACCTAAATTTCTTAGGGAACTAATTAAATAAACCGAATTTTAAAGGTAAGACTATGCTGGCCGAATTTATTGTAATGTTTAGAGAAAGCGTAGAAGCCGCATTAGTAGTAGGAATAATGCTCGCTTATCTGCATAAGACAAATAACCAAGAGCACGAAAAACATATCTGTCTGGGTGTTGCGTGGGGAGTGGTCGCATCAATAACCATCGCCTATATTTTTCAATTCATAAAGGGCGGGTTTGAAGCGCATGAAGAGTTGTTTGGTGGCACGTTCATGGTTCTAGCCACCATACTTGTTACGTGGTTTATCTTCTGGATGATGGAAAACAAAAAGATCGCGGATAAAATAAAACATGAAATGCAGATTAAGCTAGATTCAAGGCAGACTACTGGTCTGATGTTTCTGGCGTTTAGCTCGATTTTTAGAGAAGGCACAGAGGCAGTACTTTTTATGGCTGGCATTTCTGTCGAAACCGGTGGGCTTTCTTTGATCGGCGGCTTTTTAGGAATTGTAGCCGCACTAATTGTCGGTTATTTAATATTCGAAAAAGCAGTTAATTTTAATCTTACAAAATTTTTCAAAATAACAA
>JAHFGR010000185.1 GCA_023247345.1 Microcaldota archaeon
AATCCCAGGCGTTGCTGAACTAAAAGGTTGGAAGGGCAACCATATTCGATAACAACATCCTCTCTGGTTATTCCGAGATCAACTAAACCCCTATCTACCGCCATTGGGATGTCCAGTGCGCTTAACAAAAATGTTCTCAGTCTGCCAAAATCTTGAACCGGTCCGCGGCCTTTGTTTATATTTATTCCGTATTTTTCCAACTCCGCCCGGACCAGCAGAGAAAGAACTCCTTCGTCCATAACCGCTAATCGTATCGGCCGAGTAGAATCCAGTATTCTGCACTTGAGAACCGCCGTTGCCTGTGTCAAAGTTGTATCCCTAGAAGCCCTTTTTTTCCTCTGTGTATTACTCATCGTTGCCACCTCCTCTTTTTTTCAAATATTTTCCATTTCTGGAATAGGAAATTCCGGCAGCGATATCGCTATCGCTAGCCTTGGTTATTTTCAAAGTAACAGAATTAATCCTGCCAGTGCTCGCGCTATCAAGAATCTTAATTAAAATTTTTCCATTCGTTTCGATGCCAAGCGCTTCACGGATTTCTAAAGGTAAAACTAGGCGCGCCTTTGAATCGAGCGCAATCACGAAATCTGCGGATTTCGAGCTCTCCAAAAGCGGCTGCTTATTGGAGATGAAGTATATCCTTGTCCGTGAAGTAAACCCCTTCCTTTTTGCACCATTTGTGACACCTACAAATATTATACATTTCCCACTATATATATGTTTGCTTTTAAGCTGCAGAACCTATTTTATGTCTAAAGCATTTCAGCTAAGTATGGCATAGTCTCCTTTTCTGCCGTAGGTTCTGTGACACTTCACGGCCTAAAGGCCGTGGCTTCCCTTTTATTTGATAATAACGCAGTACGCCTTTAGGGAAAGCCGAGGCAAATAAAGGAAGCCACGGTTCTTCATCCTCGGTATCAATGCCGAGGCTTTGTCGGCAGTGCCAAAAAATGCCGACAAATCTTGACATGAAACACATGTCAAGGCTTTCGAACCGTGAAGCGTCAGTAAGATAAATTTCCATTGTTTTAGCAAGCCTGAATTCCAAAGCAGTTAAAGTAAGGTTAAGGGTAATATAAAATTCTCCGGTTCCAGGATGTTTAATTTCCATTGCCTTAACTATTTCTCCTTCAGGATCAATGCCGATTTCAGCTGCAAATTCCCTGTCCTTGTTTGTTCGAAGTTCGGCTTTTGTATATCTTCGCGTATTATCATCAAGTGTAATTACTACTTTAATGGTTACTGAATTATCCTTTTCATTTCTTTTTACAACTACAAATAGACAATTAGGACCGATCTGGCTACACAGATTTTCAGTATAAAAGCCGGCTGTTGCGCTAATTGCCGGTCTATCTAGTTCGATAATACATTTTTGTCTAGGTATTTCATCTATAATTCTGCTTCTATATGGTCTCATAGTTTCATACAATAATGATTCGCCTAGTTTCCCCAATCGTATTTTTTCAGGATATTCTTGTAGCAATATTTTTCTATCATCATTGGGAATTATGCTTGTTTTCCTATCTTTCCACGTTTTTGTATTACTGAATTGCAGTTTAGGTATCATAATTTATTTTCCACATAAAAGTATTTAAACCTTCGCCTTTAACCATTTTTAGCGACTTTAATTAACCCTTAGGGCTGTTCTGCACTATTGATAAAGGCCAGCTGCGTTTATTGGAAAAACCAGCATAATTTAAACGTTTTTACTTAATTATTGATTATATAGCCCCGTCGTATAGTGTTTTGTGTTTTTTGTCTCGCGTCTCAACTGGCGCAAAGCACAAAATTCGAGACACAGGACGTACTTTGGTCAAGTATGCGAGGCTCTGGAGAACTTTTGAGAAATCTCTGTTCTGGAGAGACCTTGTGACATCGGTTCGAAGCAGGTTATATTTATAGACTGCTGACGGTAACCGTGTTTAGCTTCATAAACATGTTTCGTCTAAGTATGACTTTGGTAGAAACTCCGATCGGGGCTATATTCTTATTTATTGTGCTCTAGAAAAGAGTAATCAGTGCGGCCACCACACACGCCAGCGATTGATCATTATGCATGGCAGCGAAAGTATGCAAAAGCGGATAGAAGACGAGTCCTGGGAATACATTTCTCATCTTGCGCATTCATTCCATATAGAATTGGACAGCGAGGATGTAGGGGCAAAAAAACTTAAAAAAGAGCTTTGCTTTGTCAAACACATCCTACACGAGCATCTTTGCAATCCAGATGACATCGAGAATTTCCTGACAACTTCACTTTTTGTCAAGATGGTCGAAGCTATAGATAAGTTTGAAAAGACATTTGATAAGAAAAATATAGGAAGGAGAGAATTTTTATTCTTTTTAAAAGCCGTTTTGGCTAAAATTAGAAAAGAGAAGTTAAAAGCCAAAAAATCACTAGAGCGTAAAATAGAACTAAGAAAATTAAAGGATGCGATTGAAAATGGCCACAATAAAGCTTTATGAAGAACCAATTAAACTTTCTCTCATTGGTACCGAACTTTTTTTGAATGGTAAACAGGTAGAATCAAACATAAGAAAAGTCTCTGACATGCTGAAAGTTAGCGCAGATGGAAATCTTATCAGATTTTTCGAAGAGCGGTACTCTGCCGACATCACGATGGACTCCGATTACTTTGATCAACCTTTATATTATATGTATCGTAGTGTTTTTGCATCAACTGATATACGATTTGACGTAACATTAATATTGCCCCGTGATCTTGGTAATGAATTTGCAAAGACATTTGGTCATTATCATGAAACTGCAGAGAATAATTTAGCCTATCCAGAGGTTTATCAAGTGTTGCACGGTACTGCTGCATTTGTCTTACAAAAAAAGAATGAAGATGGCAGTTTTAACG
>JAHFGR010000186.1 GCA_023247345.1 Microcaldota archaeon
AAAGGGTACGGCTGTAAAAACTTCTTCCACTCTAGCCAGCGAAAGCATAAGGGGATGAATGTGAAAAGACGGCGCTGCTGGAAAAGAAAGGTGAAAAGATACTTATTTTTTTTGTGAATCATCATGTTAAATTGCTGCTGCTGCACGAGCAAAATCAGTTCCAGTGCAGTAGGATGATCAAAGATGTTCTTAAACCGGGCATAAACATAATTTTTGTCAGTCGTAGGCTCCAACAAGGAGATAATTTGTTGATACTCTTGCTTAAAATATCTTTTTCCAAGGATTGAATGTACAACCAACATTACTAATGTGTCATTATCATCAGGAACATAGAAAAAAAACTTCTTCACCCGATTTTTTAAAAGGTATTTTTCATCTAAGTAGCACATATCGTTCCAATGCACTCCGCCAATCTGCACGTCAAAACTGATAATCTCTTTTCCCAGTACTTTAAAGAACGCTTGGTGTTGTAGGGAAAACTGCGGTGAACGTTGCTGAAAGCCATGAGACAGAAAATATTCACGCAACTGGAAAAAGCTTTGCCGGGAAACACATAGATCAATACTTTTTTCTGAGGGATATAATGTTTTCCTGTCTTCCAGCAAGAAATCATAGTTTCGTAAAACTACATACTGAAGGTTATTCTCTTCAAAATCCGTTAAGATCTTCTCTATGATTTTTGTTCTTTCCATCGTATCAAGTGGTAGTATCTTTTTATTTCGATGATATTAATAAGATGTAAAGCAATGACCAACCCCAGATAGATTATTGATGCACAAAGCACTGAGATGATCAACTCTATCCAAGGTGGAAAATGTAATAATAAGGTAATTCCTGCTAATAGGAATACAAATAGGACTGCTAAAACTCCCAGCTTCATCCAGTCAAGATAGGGAGGGGTATTTTTAAAATATTTTTTTGTCGCATAGAGTGATGCTGCCAACGCAAAAAGGTAACTTATTGTCGTGCTCACAGCAGCGCCATTGATGCCAAAGCGTGGAATCAGCATCAGGTTAAATCCGGCATTCAGAATTGCAGAGATAAAGACAATGACGGTGACAATTTTTGGTTTTCCAATGGCAGACAAGATGTTATGATTAATGACTGCTAAGCTATATCCTAGTACGCCAAAGAGTAAAATCTTAAGGGCGGTTGCTCCAATGCCATAAGGCTGCCCAAAAAATTCTATCAAAATGAACTGGCCAAAATAGAATGTTGACGCGAGAAAAGGGATACTCAAGACAAAAATGTAGCGATAAGTTAGGCGTAATCCTTCTTCTAATTTCTTCAAATCTTTTTTAACCCACAATTCTGAAACTAGAGGAAAAGCAGCAGAACCGATTGCTGTACCAAGATACAGCAGTACTAATGCTGATGGCAAGACCACGTTATAGATACCAACTTCAGTCAAAGAACGGAAATAAGTGAGGATGAGAGTATCAATGTATCCAATAACTTTGCTGCCCATAGCCGTGGCAAAGACGGGCGCAGCAAACCATAATGCTTGTTTGGAAATTGGCCAGAACTGCTCAACTTGATGTTGAAAAAATGGGAAATGACGAAGGAGCAAAGGGAAGAAAATAATAAAGAGTATCGGCATGACAAGGACAAATGCCAGTAGTGGTGCTTTGATGCCCAAGCCGGTGTGAAGCAGCCATACACTCAAAAATAAAATAATGCCATTCTTTAATGGTTCACCTAACGCAAACAGTTTAATCTGCTGCAACCCTAGCAAAGTGTCTTTGGTGATGATAAAGAAAATACTGCAGAAAACATAAACGGTGAAGCCACGTAGCAAAGGTGCTGCTTGAGGATTCTTGAAATAGACTGCTGCAAGATGTGGTGCAAGAACAAAGAAAAGAACACTTAAGACTAATGAAGATAATAATTGCAAGCTGAAGACAGAAATAATAATGGTCTTAATGGCATTGTAACGTTGCTGCACTTTAAATTCAGAAATATATTTGAATAAAGCTTGCGGAAAACCTAAATCCCGAAAAAAGACAAAGAAAATGACAAACGTCAGCACGGAGTAAAATAAGCCAAAATCTTCTGGTGAAAGACTTCTTGCCAGAACAATTCTAGTAAGATAACCAAATAATGATGCTATCAATGACATGATGAGAATAGCGCCTGCACCATGAACAGCTTTACGGGTATAACTCATAGGGGTATTTCAGAAGGGGGCTTTTTAAAGGTAGTGATACTAGCTTCCAAAATATCGTGTGGAACGTGTGGGTCAAAAATACAGTAGTGGACAAAAATAGTTGAGCAATACTCGTCCCAGACGATAGATAAGACTTCGTTCTCAGTTTGAATTATGTATACCTTTTAGTATAGCTATATTCTTAAGATAGAGAATTGATAGCACAAAGTTTTATATAATCAAAGTAATTTAAAATAATGATGGAAGGAATAACAGCTGCACAACGCATTCTCTTAGTTATCATCTATGCCTTGGCAGTTTTGATGATCATTTTCTCCGTCATGGCTGTAGGAAATCAGGGTCATACTGGCTATACTACTTGCGTACAGCATAAATGTGATACGAAAGGAAACGACTTTTGCCAGAAGCCTCGAGAACTGCAAAACTGCTGTGCGGGCGCAGGCGGTCAGCTTGGTTCAAATGGGAATAACTATGATTGTATGTTCCAATAGTTTTAAATATAGAGAACTGCGCAACTTAGATAACATTTGTGCGCAGTTCTAATCTGGATAACTGCGTGTTTACGTGTGCCATAAGCTACGCAGTTATCCATAACTGGGCAATGGAGCAAGAATGAGGTTGCATCTGACATGACTACTATGAATTTGATTGAAAGAATTACTCAGCCAGAAGATTTGTGGATG
>JAHFGR010000026.1 GCA_023247345.1 Microcaldota archaeon
GTTGGGGGAAAACTGTCAGTTATAACAGCTTAGAAGGTTTCTTTAATTATTTATTCATAAATCAAAGACAGCTTGTTAAATCTGGGACATTAGGCCTTATTTATAGCAATTTTAGGGGAGACACGCCTGGCGGCGCCGGATTAATGTATACAAGCTATGAGGGCGCTTCTGATTGGAAAGGAGATAAATTCTGCGCTTTGCAAAAAGGCACTAAGTTCCTGGTTTCAGAAGAGCCAAAATTTGTTTACAAAAAAACATATGCATTGCCTGGTATTCAATGTAAACTGTGCAGTGGTGTAGAAAAAGCGCTTGGGCAATGCGTAAAAACTTGCGCTAACGGTGCAGATTGTAGCATTCCTGAAGGTCTTCCTCCTGGATTAACTGATGATGATTTCAAATGTCCTTCGGACATTCTTCCTTCTGGTGAAGGTTCTCAAAAATGTGTTGAGTCGAGCAGCAGTCTTGACTGTACATTTAATTATATAAATGGTTCAACCCAGACCGCAACATTTAATGTTCATGAATTAACTGATCTTTATCCTGATGTTATATCTAGTATGCCTTATGGTCATGTTTGCATGCTTAATGATACTGTCGGTAATTATACTTACCTAAAAATCGATGCTACTTCAAGCAATAACAAGCCGATTCTGTTCTCTACCACAGGAAATCCAAACGTTGACTGCGGCGCAATAGATTTTAGTGATAATTCGCAATTATGCGGAATTACCTTGCCTATTAAAAATTATAAATTAAATTGCACTATAAGATGATGTTATGAAAATATTGCTTGCCTTGCTTGTAATAATCTCATTTGCATTTGGAGATGCAGCTTCCTGCCCGGCATGCGCAGAGATTTCTAGTTATCCAGAATCTGGAATGTTTGTTACAAATAATGAAGAAATTTATCAAGCAGGCGCATTATTCTATTATGAAAACTCATCTAAAAATCCCACGCGACAGCCAATAGCAAATGCACCATTGATTGTTGTTATTAAGAACATTACAAATACAAAAATCAGAAAGGTTTTTACAAATGATGAGGGCGTTGCAACATTTAATTATGCCAATCTTAATAATAGTTGTCAGCAGATTGTTTTCTTTTATTGCCCCTTCAAGATAGGTTGCGGGCTTGATTCATGCGCGCGAGCAATGGGTATGAATGGAACCGGAGATGCAGATCACGAAACTATCGGCACCGGAGGTACATACACCGACCTCGCATCTGTCCCAAACGCTCCAGGTACTAGCTTTGATATGCCAGCTGATTTTGAAATGCCAAAGTTTTTGCCTTCTTCACCTGAAAGCGTAAACTACTGCCCGCCAAAGCGTTCTCTTCTTCCAGCATTTTGTTTTCCCTTGGCAATAATATTTGCCTTGCTTGCAGGTGCTTTGCATCTTAGCGGAAAGAATCCGCTTGCAGGATTTGATATGAGCGCACCTCGTCCTGGTAGGCACATTCGTTATGCTGCGAGAGCAAGAAATACATTTAGTATGGATGTTGCGGGGTTAGCCAGTTCTATCGGAAGTTTGGCAGCTGGTCAAGCAGTTTCTTCTGGTAAAGGCAGCAAATCTCTTAAAGAAGGAAACAAAGGAGGAACCAAGCCAAAAAGCGGCGCTGCCACCACTACCTCTGCAACCACTACAGGTACGTCAACAGCAAAAATCGAGGCGTCAAAACCAGCAGCCGGAAGAACATCTACTCTAACCGAGCAGCGATTAGGTTTGGGTGGCGGAAGCACTAATATTGTTTCTGTTGCGTATCGTTTATTTACTGGAAAACTGGGAGAAGATATAAAGAATATAAAAAATGAAAATTATGCTCGTATGAGCGGAGCAGATGTCGCATTAATGGTAGGAAGAGACATTGGTATGCGATCGAGCCTAGGTGGTTTTGCTCTTCTTTATCAGGGCACTGCAGGCAGATTAGTTGACAGACTCGCAGTTCAAAATGCAGAGAAAACAGTTAAAGCGTATGAAGAAGGCGTAAAGGTTGTTCTTAAAACTGATAAAGAGGGTAATGTCATTTCTTCTGGAACAGTTAAAATAGAAAAAAATGGTGAACTTACTGTAATTGTTGATGGTAAGAAAGCAGAAAAAGGTAGCGTAGAATGGAATAAAGTAACCGATACTCACCTGGATAATCTTAAAGATGCGTTTCATACTTTGCAGGATCCACGCTATGGTGCAGTTGCAAAAATGGAAGATAAAAAAGCAGATTTTGTACAAAGAGCAGCTGATGCAGGTTTAATTACAAAAGAAGATATTAAAGAAAAAATCGATTCGTTGAAAAAAGAAGAGGAAAAAACCAAAGACCCTGCAAAATTAGAGCAGATACAAAATAAGATAGAACTTCTAGAAACTGCAGTTGGTGGCCACGGTACTCTTGCGTCTAAAGAAGCACTTGAGGGAAAAGCGCAACCCCAATCAGTATCCGAAGTAGTTACTGCGAGAACTGAAGTTCTAAAAGAAATTCTCGCAGAAAAAGGTGCTAATGCAGAGAAGCAGGAATTACAAGCAAAAATAGACCATCTTGATTCGAAAAAAGACGCGGACCAGATAAAAGACTTAAAAGCGCAAATAGCTGCCGTAGATCCTCAAAAGAATCCAAATATTCTTAATAGAGAAGAACTTGTAGAAAAAGGCGTCAAGACTCTTAGCCCAGAACTCGCAAAAGCTTACATGGAATTTGCAGCTGCTGAACAAATGGCAAAAACTGCACAAGTTGGAGAAGCGATGATTAAACAAGTACAGGAAAAAGTAGGCATATTAGATAAGCAGATAGAAACTAAAAAGGAAGAACAAGCAAAATTGGAAGCAGCTATGGGCGAAGATCCTAATCTTAAGCGCGTAGGTGGCTTATCAGATGACAATCTTACATTAGCAAAAGCAGCTAGAGAATCAGCAACTGATCCATCTGGAAAGGAAGATCCTGAAAAAGCAAAAGACTTTTTGGCAAAAGCCTGGGCTGCAAGAACAGGCGTACAATTAGGAGAAGGAGAAAATGTTCAGGATGCTTTAAAGAAAATGAGTACTGACGTGAGGGGTCTTGAAAAAGATATCGCAAGAAAAGAAGCAGAAGTTGTCAAAATTGAAAAACAAATTGCAGTCAGTGGCAGTGCAGCAACAGGCGAAGGAGCCTGCAGGCCTTCAGATGATCTTAAAATTAAGCTAGAAGCTGCCAGACAAGAAGTTGATGCACTAAAAACCAAGCAAGAAGTTACCATGGCTTCTTATGTTAAGTTAGACGATTCTAGAAGAACGGCTGATCAAGTTAGCAGTGATTTATTCAAGACTCAAGAAGTAAAACAACAAATTAATGAAATGTATACTGTTCAAAAAGATTTACGAAGTGCTGCTGTAACTGCCACTACGTCTGCTGCTGTTCAATATAGTAACGCCGATCAAATGCAAAAGACTTTAGAAGCTGCTAAATACGAAGAACCTGGCAAGGGGTTCGGAACCAGCGTACCACTAATAGGAACTCCTATTGCAAAATTAACTGCAGAAGAAAAAGATCTTGTACTAAATAAAGAAACTATTCAGTATCTCCAAGGTACAAAGGCACAACTTGAGAAAGCTAATGGAATAATGGAGTACATGGATGCAACTATGTTTTCAACTACTGGGTGGAAAGGTGGCCAAGATGGAAAATTAGTAAAAGATGCAAACATAGACCATGACGATATGCTTAAGATCGGTGCAGCAGCTTCTCTTCTTAAAGGTCAAGATTACTATGCAGTCGGCAAAGACAATCTAAAAAATATAGATGATCGCCAGCTTGTATTAGTTAAACCAGAAGGAAAGGATGCACCAGTAGTAGCTGCTGATTATGGTAGTGTAAAATCAATGGCAGAAAAAGGTTTGTACGAAGCAGTATACTTAGATAAAGATGCAGCTGAGAGTATTGATCCCAAGATAATCGCCAAGAAAGCAGACGGTAGCTTTAATCCATTTGTTCTTCCTTCAATAACTGGCGGTGACGATATGATTCAAATTAATAGGGCAACTGGCCAGTACTTTTCTAATCTCGCCAATGCTTCATCCCGTGATGGCGCTGGCGCTTCGCAGTATTTAGACAAGGAAACCGCGGAACAAATGAGGGTTAAACCAGATCAAGATATAAATCCAAATTCATTCAGGAATCAATTAATTAAAACTGCATCGAATCCAGATGGTCTTGATCCAGACAATCAGAAAGACCGCAAAATGTTGAATGATTATGTTCCTGATTACGAAAAGCGGATAAAAGATTATAACGAAAGGTACGAAGCATTCAAAAAGGATTATCTTGAAAATCGCGATCCACAGGCGCTTAATCCATATTCTGGAAAATATGATGAAAAGAAAGTTAAAAAGGCCGAAGAACTCGACGATCGTGCTAGAGAATTAGATCAGGACGCTAGACTGTTGCAGCAACAAATTGATAATGTCCATAAAGAGAGAGAAGATGCCAAAGACCAGCGTTCATGGTATGAAAAAGTGCCAATAGTGGGTACGCCTATTACCAAGATTAAAGGAAAGAAAGGCGATGATGATTCTGGCGCAGGCGGCAAAGGCAAGAAATCCTAGATTTGTAATCGTTTGATGATATTATGGGGCTTACAGATATTTTAAAAGGTGTATTAAAAGGGCGCGAAAGTACTGGCGGTGATCAATGGCAGAAATGCCCGAGCTGCAGTGAGCAGGTAAATTTATCGATGGAGCGCTGTCCAAAGTGCGGCGTCCACCTCTCAAGTATGTTCCGTCGTAAGTGCCCGAAATGTGAAACACTCAACGAACTCGACAAAAAGAAATGCGTTAACTGCAATTATAGTTTTGAAGCCGAATTCGAAAGGGCTAAAAAAACTTCCTTCCAATGTCCTATTTGTAGTTACAAGAGCGACGTTTATCTGACTAGTTGCCCTGTTTGTAACACAAGATTTATATAGGCTAATAACAACGTTTAATTTGCTAGGTAAATCTTGTGCAGGCGGTTTATCTAGACTAATATTCAGGTTAATAAAAATTTTTAATCTGCTATATAAATCTTACATATTCGATTCATGTAATTTTAGTGATATCTATGTCTGGTGAAACATTTAAAGTTGACGAAAAAAAAGATACGAAAGAAAAAGAAGCAGGTCCTAAGAAAAAATTCCTACATATTCTAGACCAGGATGAAACAGAGATAAAGAAACTTACGCAGGATGATCTGGACGATGCAGTAAAAGTAATGAGAAAATGCGCTTTTGATGTTACTGATAAGGAAGTTGCAATGATTATTGATTATAAAATGAGCTTCGGTTGTTATGTAAATCGCATGCTTATAGGTGTTGGATTATCCTGGCCAGCGCATTATGACGAGCAATCCAAAGGAATAAGAAATGGTGAAGCTAACGCAATATACTTAGAGGACCCTGCAGTTTTGCTTTCATATGAAGGCCGAGGTATAAGAAGGATATTACTGAAAACGCGAGAAGATAATGCGAAGGCATCAGGAATGAAATACGTGATTACATACCTGAGCGAAGACTTACCAAAAGGCGGTTTGGAAGATTATATAAGAGAAGCAGGCAGTCAATTAGAAAAGCTCTATCTTTCTGAAAATTATCAGTTTCTTAAAACAGACCGCGGAATTTTAGCAATTAAAACTCTTTGACTTTTTTTAACAACTGGGGTTCACCATCCAAGTACATAAGCAAAAATCAGCGGAGCCACGATCGTTGCGTCCGACTCGATAACAAAGCGCGGAGTATCTGCAGATAATTTGCCCCATGTAATTTTTTCGTTTGGAACTGCACCAGAATAAGAACCATAACTAGTTGTTGAGTCGCTTATCTGGCAGAAATAAGACCAGCGAGGTATATCCTTTTTCATATCCTGTGTAAGAAGCGGTACTACGCATATTGGAAAATCTCCTGCGATTCCTCCGCCTATCTGAAAGAAACCTATCTTGTGATTTGCTGATTCTTTTTCATACCATTTTATTAATTCTGACATGTAATGTAAGCCTGACTTAACTGCATTTAAATTTGCCAACCCGCCTTTAAAAGTCTGGGAAACGAACATATTGCCAAGTGTGGAATCCTCCCAGCCCGGTACGAATAATGGAAGATTTTTTTCTGCAGCAGCGAGAAGCCAGCTATTTTTAGGATCAATATCATAATAATTTTTTATTTTTCCTGATAGCAGAAGATCATATAAATATTCGTGTGGCAATTTCGACTCGCCTTTTTTATCACTGGTCTGCCATAACTTTAAAACTTCATTCTCAATTCTTCGCATTGCTTCTTCTTCTGGAATGCACGTGTCAGTGACCCGATTTAAACCCGCATTGTATAAATCTTCTTCCTGATGCGGCGTTAACTCCCGATAATTCGGAATTCTTTTGTAATGGGAATTAGCGACCAGATTGAAAACATCTTCTTCGAGGTTTGCGCCGGTGCAGGTTATTGCGTGCACTTTATTTTTGCGGATCATTTCTGCCAAACTCTTGCCTAACTCAGCAGTGCTCATTGCCCCTGCAAGTGTCACAAACATCTTGCCGTTGTTATCCAAGAGTTCGCAATAGCTTTCTGCAGCATCAGCAACAACTGCTGCATTAAAATGTTTAAAATGCATTTTTATAAAATCCTTTATAGTAGAAGTCATCTAAATCAACATCCTAAGCCAAAAAACTTTAGTTTGCTCTATTCAAAATATTTTAACTATATTTTAATTATATTTTAACTATGATATCAGTAGAAAATAATAAAAAGACGTGTGCTTCTTTTTTTATTTTTAATTATGTGCTACCGCTGCTTTCCAATAGTAATTTAAATTTGTTTATCTAATAAAATTTTATGGCCAGTTTAAAAATCAGAAATGTGCAGTGCGCACTGTACAAGGCGCAAGTTCTGCATTTGATGACAGTTTTATTCATACTAATTTTTGCTAATCTTTCATTTGCTGTTTGTAACGGTGAGGCTTCGCATTTTATCCCTGCAGTTGTAGAAGAAGGCGGCGGACTAGTAGGCATACACGTTAAAGCTGTGCCAGGAATCGGCGAGGTTTATATCACTACTTTTCCACATACTGGTGTTGTTACCCAGCAATCTATTGATAATGCCGTAGCTTATGTATTCTCAAAGGTCAATCAGCCATTTAGCGAATGCAACATTCTTGTGAGCATAGACGGAAATATCGCAGAATACGTAGACGGGCCGAGTGCAGGCATAGCATTATCCGTTTTAACATATGCGGCAGTGGAAAATCAACCCATCAGAAATGATGCAACTGTTACCGGTTCCGTAGATAAATCCGGAAATGTTGGTCGAGTTGGCGGGTTATATGAAAAAGCAAGGGCAATATCAAAAGACCATATAAAATACTTCCTTACTCCACAGCATACCTTGCATGAAAGAGTTTTATTGTCTCACATAAAACAAATTTCAAATATCGAAATAATTGAGATAGATAATGCTGATGAAGCGATCGATTTTATGGTTTTCAACAAATCAATCGAAAAAAAGCTGTTAGTCGCTCCAGATAGATCATTGCCCAACATTCCTTTTTATGATTCATCTGATTTGCAAGATTTTAGAAACATAACACTAGACTTAATAGATCTTGAAAATACTGAAGTTAATAAAATACCAGAAAACGATCAGGATATAAAAGAGATCAAGGACTTGTTTTTGAACGAGATAAACAGACAACAAAAACTAGTTGAGAAGGGTTATACTTTTTCTGCTGCAAATGATGCTTTCCTCGATTACATCGATGCTTCTACTGTTGTTGATGTTTCTAACCCAGACGCAGTTGATTTAAAGAAAAAGTACGTTTCTATAAAAGCTTGTCTAGATAGTTTGCCAAATAATAAAAAAACAGATAACGACTTTGAGTGGTTGATCGGTTCTGATTTAAGAAAAGCATGGGCAGTTCAGAAGATTGACAGTTTAGATATAAACGGCAAGCAACTTGCTGAGGAAAAATATTTCCTTTATAATGAGCTTATGTATGGCGATGCTTGGTGTAAAATATCCGGTCTTCTTGCTAAAAACGGATTGCGTTTGGAAGGTGGTAAAGAGATAGACGAAACCGCATGGAAGTTAATAACCCAGAAGAAAATTCTTGATGCGCAAAAATTAAATATAACTAGTGAGGATTTATTGAATCACTTTGAAACTGCTAAACTATTGTTCAACCAAGGTAAATACGGTGCAGCTGCATTTGACACTACATTCGTTTTGAGTATGTACGAATCTGAAAAAGATTTATCCTCTAGCAGTTCTAGTCTTCTTGTTACTAGCAATATTAATCGACTTAAGAATACAAAACGTCTGTCCTTATGGGGTAAAATATATCAAACGCAGGGAGTTTTTCTTACAGAAAATGGAGATAGTGATCAATTAAGCGCTTATAAGCTTCTTAAATATGCAGAAGATCTGGATAAATTAGCTGACGAATTACGTGGTTCTGTTAAATTAGCGCCACTAAATTCTATGTCTGCTTCTGACTCTTCCAAGTCAAAAGACATAAACAGTTTCATACAACCTTCTAAAAAACAAGAATCGCAAAATATAAACTGCTTGCCAGGTTATATATTTTTATTTGTTATTACGATACTTCACTTTAAGAAACAAAAATGATGAAAATGATAGAAAGAAAAAAATCACAAAATCAACAAACCAAAAAAATCAAAAAAGAATAGTAAAATAGTAGATGATTGATATGCCTGAAATACTAATAACTCCATCGGATATTGTAAAATCAATTGAATTAAATAAACAACGAGCAGAACTCGACTTTAAAGTAAAATTTAGTGTTCAAAACGAATCTCTTAAGTCTGAGCTTAAAAAAATAGAAACACAGATAGCAGTGATAGCTGATAAACTTATAAAAGTTGGGCTGAGAGTTGCCCTTCCAAAAGAAAACCAGCTAAACAACTTTAACAGTGAATTAAAAAAATTTAAAGACTCTGAAATCTTAGAAGCATTAAAACTAAAGCAAGGGAAAATTTATGATTTACTCCTAGCGCGTGGAGTAATAATAAAAGAAAATTTTGATAATAAACATAACATTGCAAAGATCAATATTCTTTTAAGCAAATTTCCAGTAACTATCAGAACGAAATTATTGGAAGCACTAAGAGAAGGTAAGCTTAGCCTTGACGTTTCATTAGATGTTGATGAGAAGAGCAGGTTGTTGCTTGCCAAGTTATTTAATCGTTTGGGAGTTCAGGTTTTTATTAATGGGAAGTTACTATCTGGGTCGTCGTCTGGGCAACCTCTAGATAAAAACGTTACTTACACTGAAACCTCCATTGTTCTAGGTAATAAATGCGTTTGGGTAGCAGCTGACATGGCAGACAGTCTGATCGAGCTTAATAATAAAATACGACAGATATCAACTAAAATTCAACTAAGAAACGCAGAACGTCAGGTAAAAATCTTCAATGAGAACGAAGAACAGGAATTCGTACAATTACAAAGCGAGTATTTATCTTTGCTTAAAAATCAGGACGCGCTTCTTGAAGATTTTTATAGTGAAGAACGTGAGCTTGTGTTTAAGTTCTTTACTAGCTAGTATCTAATCTGGCAATTAATTCCCCATCAGTGTTTAAGACTCTTTTTTCATCTATGTCAAATACTAACTTAAAAAGTTTTCCTGCCACTACCTCTCCAGGAATTCTTGACAGGGTCGGATCAAGCAAAATAGAAATTCCTTGCTCATGTAACTCCCTGTCTATCCCCATCCCATATCCATATCTTTTGGCAATGTAATTCCTTAATGCATAATCCATTTCACGTACCTTGCCCCACCCTCCTTCTATTGGGACGAATACTCTAATTGCCATATGGTTTCCAGCTAAAGTAATTTGAGTTTTGTATCCTTCTACTTCCAACATGGATGCTAATAAAAAAGATTTAGATCTACAATTTCCACTTCTTAATCTTAGCGTTTCTGATGGGGTCTCTTGTACGTTATAATCAGATGGTCTAATATTTAATGCGACAAAATCAAAATAATTAAAAATACGCTCTGCAATTGCCAGGTGTGTACCATTTACTACAAGCTCGTTTTTTCTTGTCTCTTCAGCAGCTTTTTTTACTTCTGGATCGCGAGGCGTAATCTTGCTTCTAAAATGATCTGATAAGCTAGTTAAAAGTTTGAAAATATCCATATCATTCATTGTTGTAGCATTTATCCATGATATCAGAGCTGCAGGTGAGTCTCTTGAAGTTAAAGCGAGAAAAGCAAACTCTTACCTTGCCTTTTTGTAGTTTATAAATGTTGTTTTATTACTATCTCTATCAGGTGGTTGTTTAAACATAGCAAACTGGGTTAGTGCTATGCCGCTTATTAGCGAGCCCACATATCCAACTCTTAAAATTTTACCAGTAACTTTGTTATCTCTAATTCTTTGGAATATAGTTTTTGTTGTCATATCTGCATTATTATACTAATACTTTTAAAACGTAAGGACCGCATTCTTTATATCCTTTTTTATAGTAGTATTCTCTTACTCCAACGCCGCTTATTACAATCATTCTTTTCTTATCGAATTCTTCTTTTGCTATTTTTTCAGCTTCTCGCAATAGCGTAGTGCCTAATCCATGATGCTGAACTTCTTCTGTACTTTCTGTATGCACCGCAGCTTCTTGCCCATAAACATGCAACTCACGTATTAATGCTGTTTTTTCATCTATTTCTTTTCTACAACTTTCATTCGGAATTCTCAATCTTATGAAACCCGCGACCAAGTTATCCTTTTTATTTTCAAATGAAAGAAATACTTCTCGCGCATTGCTTGCTTCGTAATCTAATCTATCTAGTGAAAACGACTCTTTATTAAATTCGGCTTTGTTCAACCCTATCTCTCTAATTCTTATCTCATTTGGTTTTATTTTCTTTTTTCTCATCTGTACTTCAACAAGCTCGCGCAAATTACTTTTTTTAACTCCGCGATCTATGCGTGTTGCAGGTATGTCTCGTTGTATGCGCATTACTCTTACGTATTTAGGTATGTATCTGTAGAATTCAGATATCACATCTGCCGCTTGCTCTGCCTCATAAGGTTCGAATTCACCTCTTTGCGTCATATTATATAATTCTGTTCCCTGAATAACCAGAGTCGGGTATATTTTCATCATATCTGGCCTAAAATTTTGGTCTTCGAATATTTTTTTAACCATTTCAATATCTTTTTTTGGATTTGACCCTGGCAAACCTGGCATGATGTGGTATAAAACTTTAAAAGAAGCGTTCTTCAGCAGCTTTGTAGAATTTATTACTGCATCTGTTAAATGCCCGCGTTTT
>JAHFGR010000187.1 GCA_023247345.1 Microcaldota archaeon
AAAGGAATTTGTACATGTACATTTTTAGGGACATAGATGAAACTACCCCCAGACCATACTGAAGTATTTAGTGCCGCGAACTTATTGTCAGTCATTGGTATTACTGTTCCGAAATATTTCTTTACAATTTCAGGGTATTCCAGTAGGCCAGAATCCATGTCAGTAAATATTACTCCTAATTCTGTCCATTCTTTCTTAAGATTATGGTAAACAACTTCGCTATCATATTGCGCACTAGCGCCGCCTAAAAATTTTCTCTCTGCTTCAGGTATGCCTATCTTATCAAATGTTTTCTTTATGTCTTCAGGAACCATGTCCCATGCATCAAATTTTTCATCTGTAGGCTTTGCATAATAATAGATATCATCAAAATTTATTTCACTTAGTTTAGCACCCCATGTTGGCATTGGTTTGTTCATAAATATCTTATATGCCATTAGTCGCTTTTCGAGCATCCATTCTGGCTCACCCTTAATATTTGATATCTGTCGGATAACTTCCTCATTTAATCCTTTACCAGTTTTATAAGTATACTCATGGTCGTCCTTAAATCCATATTTATATTCCTGAAGTTCTTCGAGTGGCATAAATATCACTAAATATCCATTTTCTATATACTATAAGTTTAGGCATACCTAAATTTAAACATTTCTATTAATTATATCAGTACAAAAAAGCGAGTGATCAGCATGTTTGAAATCAAAAACCTTAGCATTAATATTGGGGATAAAGAAATTCTAAAAAATTTTAATCTAACTCTTAATGCCGGCGAATTACATGCGATAATGGGCCCAAATGGCGCTGGCAAAAGCACGCTCGCATCAGCACTTATGGGTTATCCAGCAATGGAAGTTAGTGGTGAAATTTTGCTTGACGGGGAGAACATAGCAGGATTAAAAACAGATGAGCGCGCGAGAAAAGGAGTTTTTCTTGCATTTCAAAATCCACAGGAGATAGAAGGAGTTAATATTGCAAACCTTCTCAGAAAGGCAAAATTAGGCGAAGAAAAAGATAAGCGAAAGATTCTTGAAGAGATGATGAAAATTCAGAAAGAAATAGAAGAAGCGACTATAGGGATTGGACTGGAAAAAGAATTTGTAAAACGCGATTTAAATGTCGGCTTTTCTGGTGGGGAGAAAAAAAGAAATGAAATATTGCAAATGGCAGTTCTCAAACCCAGAGTTGTAATTTTAGATGAAATTGACTCTGGTCTAGATATAGATGGATTAAAGCACGTTGCAAAGAAGATTAATGAAATGCGCTCTAAAGAACGATGTTTTTTATTAATAACTCATTATCAAAGAATATTAGATTATGTCAAACCAGATTTTGTACACATACTTGTGAACGGAAAAATAGCAAAATCTGGTGGGCCTGAGTTGGCAAAAGAGCTTGAAAAAAAAGGGTATATAGAAACAGTCAACCGATGATAATAATGAACATTGAGAAAATTAAATCTGATTTCCCAGTATTCAAAAACAATCCGAATTTGACATATCTGGATTCTGCTTCAACATCGCAGCGACCTCTTCCAGTAATAGAAGCAATGAATGAATATTATACTAGTTTTAATGCAAATGTACATCGTGGAGTTTATAAAATAAGCGAAGAAGCAACTGAAAAATATGAAAAAGCAAGAGAAAAGGTCCGTAATTTTGTATGCGCAAAAAGCGATAAGGAAATAATTTATACACGAGGTACAACGGAATCCATTAATCTTGTTATGCATGGTTATGGAGAAAAGTTTGTTAATTCTGGAGACAAGATTGTTATAACAATAATGGAGCACCACAGCAATTTCGTTCCATGGCAGCAGCTTGCAAAAAGAAAAAATGCGAAACTAGTAATAATAGACATTAACGAAAATGGCGAGCTAAAAGAAGATGAAATAAAAACAAAAATAAAAGGCGCAAAACTCGTTGCTGTAAGCCACGCTTCAAATGTGCTTGGAACAATAAACAATGTCTCTGAAATATGTAAAATAGCTAAAGAGGAAGGGGCAGTAAGCGTGATTGATGGTGCGCAAAGTGTTCCCCACATGAAAATAGATGTACAAAAATTTGGCTGCGATTTCTTTGCATTCTCAGGTCATAAAATGCTGGGACCAACTGGGATAGGAGGTCTTTATGGAAGAGAAGAACTGTTAGAATCCATGGACCCATTCTTATATGGCGGAGATATGATTTCTGAAGTAACAGTTGAAAAATCAGAATGGAATTATCTGCCTTATAAATTCGAAGCAGGAACATTGCCAATAGCAGAAGCAATTGGGTTTGGTGCAGCAATAGATTATCTTAGTAAGCTTGGAATTGAAAACGTATATAAACATGAGAAAGAATTGACTGAATATGCGATCAGCAAATTGTCAGAGATAAAAAACCTCTCAATGTACGGACCTAAAAAAGCAGATAAAAAAGTTGGAGTTATTACATTTAATCTAAATGGCATACATTCTCATGATGTGGCAACAATCCTAAGCGAATACGGGTTAGCAATTAGGACGGGCCATCATTGTGCAATGCCTCTGCACGATAGATTGCAAATAGGCGCAACAGCACGAGCTAGCTTTTACGTTTACAACAGCAAAGAAGATGTTAATAAGCTAGTGGCTGGATTAAAAGAGGCTAATAAAATTTTCAAGGTAGGTTAAATGTCAAATGAAATTTATCAGGAATTTATTCTCGAATTATACAAAAACCCAATTAACTTCGGCAAAATCGAAAATGCAGATTTGTATGCCGTTAGTAATAATCCGCTATGTGGCGATAGAATAGAGATTTTTATTAAACTGGATGCTAACCGCAATAATGTGGAGGAAGCAAAATT
>JAHFGR010000188.1 GCA_023247345.1 Microcaldota archaeon
TATCGTTACTTTTGCTTTTTTCCTTTTCATTCGCTGAAGGCGATATTTTGCAACTTGTGCTGCCTGCAACAGTAATAATTGTCATATCTGTATTAGCGCTGTTGTGGATGGTTTCTGACACATTAAACATGCCTCAGCTACGAGCATGGGTAAAAATAGAAATCAGAGAGTTGATTGTTGCTGCAATCCTACTCACGATAATTTATTCTGCATTCTTTATACAAAAAACAGTAGTTGGTTTATTAACAGGCGAGGGCGAAGGTTATATCAGTGTTGCAAAGACTTCTTTAAATTCAATAATCGATATACATAAGACCGCGTTTAACGATCTGATTGTAATTTCTAGTAAAGTCACCTCTTTATCAGGCTATGGCTATAACTACCCGATTCCGGTTTGGTTTTTCTCTTTTTCCTGGACCAGATCAACGCTTTCGGGCGCAAGCGCAATATTAAGTCCAATAACTGTTGCAGCCCAAGGCGAGGCAGGTGCCTTATTTATTTACAAGGCAATGTCTGTTTTCTTAACCTGTTTTGATTCCACAGTTTTCTCCCTCATACTGCCGCTTGGTTTTATCTTACGAATGATACCATTCTCAAGGCAAATAGGCACAACAGTAATAGCATTAGCTTTGGGCGCAGTTGTTGTTTATCCCTTTTCTTTGATCATCATAAAAAATGCGCATGAACTCCCAGGATTTAATCTGCCGCATCCTCATTTGAGCAATAGCGATGTTGATACGCTTAGTCTTACTATCCCGGTTCCAATTAAACAATTCTGCGAGTCATCGTTTCCAAGATATTTCATTGGATTTAGCGAATTGGGCTGGTCATTGTTGATCTGCCCTATTTATGCTGCTGCATGTAGTGTTGGTTATGCTGCGTGCTTTGCTGCTTGCTGGGCAATGATAAACAATGTAGTTTATCCTCTTGTTGTCCTAGCTTTTCAAATAGTCATGGGAACTGCAATACTAGTGACCGATGAAGCAACTAGAATCAGCCCGGACACTATATTTAATATTGTAAACGGATTTCTAAAAGATGTCAATAATCTCGTAGTTTTGAGTTATATTGATGTAATTGTTGTAGCGATTATTACCATTGTCGGCGTAAAAAGTATTTCGAGCGCATTAGGTGGTGAATCTTATCTTATAGGAATACAAAGGTTGGTTTAATGATAAAGACATTGATAGTCCTGTTTGCAGTTATTTCCACATCATTTGCCGTAGATTGCGTAGCAGATGTTGCGGGTCTGTTAGCCTCGAGCGAAATCGCTCCGCTAGTCGGAATAGTTTTTGTATTTAATATCGTCATAATCGCGCTTTCCTATCTTCTTGGGGAATCGCTTCACATGCCGCAATTGGTGATCTTTGCCAAGGAAGAGATATATCACCTGGTTTTTTCAGCTGTTCTTCTGGTTGCCTTTGGCGGAGCGCTATCATTATCATGTTCTATTTCAAATAGTTTTCTAAATTATACATATTCCACCATAAGCGTCTCGTCAATCTGCTATACTGGAAGTTCAAACGCCATCGGCATAGCCAATTGCTACACTAATAGAATGGTTGGCAATGCTGAAAGTATTTTGAAAACATATTCAGAGAAAAGTATCAATTATCAGATGGATTCCACTACTATTATCAGCATAACGCTTCCGCTTCTTGGTGGTTCCAGTACTGGGCTATGGGCATATAAAAAAGCATACTCAATGCAATACGACATGGTTTCTGATACATTTCTAGTGCCAGCTTTAATCAGTCTTAAAATGCAAAAAGTAATTCTTCAGTTTATTGACCAGATTGCGTTGCAGTTGCTTTTGCCTATTGCATTTTTCTTTAGAATTTTTATCCCAACACGCACAATGGGCAATTTTATGTTAGGCTTAGTAATAGGAATATATGTAATATTTCCGATGTTATATGCCTTGCACGGCGCGATGTTCGATGTCGTTCTTGGGAATTGCGGCGATTATTCATCCGTTGTTAATGATCATGTGTTCAAAGAATGCGGTGCAACAGGAAGTTTTTGGGACATGGCAAAGCTTATTCCGCAGGCATTCTTTCTTCCAAATCTCGCAGTTGCAATATTCATAACATTTGTATCAGGTATAGCTAAAGCTCTAAGAGGCATGGGTTAGAATGAAAATTAATAAGATATATGCTGCTGTAATAATCGTTCTTTTCCTCACTACTATTATCTTCGCAGAAGCTGGCACTACTGAAGGTTTAGTAAGGTCAACTGAAACAGGTGGCGCTGGCGTATTGGAGATAGTAAAAGACTGGCGTTTTATCACTGCCCTGGCGCTGGCAGTTACAGGCATACTTATAGCGCTTGCGTACATGGTTGGCCATGCTTTTGAAATGCCGGATCTTAAAGCATGGGCGAGTGTTGAATTTAGTCAGGCAATAGTGACAGCGATAATAATTATTCTTGTTTTTGTATTGATAAATTTTCTAGATACAATATTAATGCTCTCAGTAAATTCTGCAGGATTGCCAGATGTACAATGTGCTTTCGCTGATTCGAAACTGTGTGCAATAAAAACCGGCGAGGCGTATGTAAGTAGCCTTCTTGATATTGCGCTTAAGGACGCTAAAAGTGTTTTTGAAAATTCTGTAAGCGCAGGTAAAAGTGCGGCTGAGCGTTTTGGTTTTAATTGTTCTATGCTTTATTGCGGATGGGCAGGAATCTCTTCAGGCATAAATCCTTATCTTTCATTGGAGGTCGAACGCGCTGGCATTGAGCTCGAATCTTACCAGGGGATAATTTCTTCTTTGTATGCGCAAAATTTCTTTGTTTCAGAAATATCCTTTAAGTTC
>JAHFGR010000189.1 GCA_023247345.1 Microcaldota archaeon
TTTTGGCTTTGCCATTGTGTCCGCAGCCTTTTGTATATTTTACATCTTTATCGCACGCGTATTCGTAGCTTTCAGCATCGTGCTTGGTCACTCTTGTTGTTGCAATTTTGCCGCATTGCTCGCAGATGGGCATAATAACTGAGAAGTCTTTTGGCAGCTGCCTTCCGCTTGTGCGCTCGATTATTTCCTTTGCTTTTTCTTCGTTTGTCAAATAAAATTTTGCCCATTCGTCAAAGCTACCGGCAGCATACATGTCATTCGCACGCAAAACATTGCATTTTACGCCCAATTTTTTCATCAGCTCACGCACTTCATCAAGAAAATAGTCGCCAAAGCTTTTGCTCGTGCCTGTCGGATCTGGAACATCGCATAACGGTTTGCCCATGTGCGGCTCAAGCTGTGATTTGTATTTTTCCATTGGGATTGGAATTTTGTCAAATGCGTCGAGAATGTCAGCAACCAAGTAGAAACTAACTTTCTTGCCTTTGCGCTCGAGCATTTGCGCAATAGTGAAAGGGAATAAAAACTCGCAAACAGTGCCGAAATGCGCAGGGCCACTAGTTGTCATGCCTGAAGTTACTACATATGGCTCTTTTTTCTCTTGTATTACTCGCTCGGCAAGCTGTTCGCTCCAGTGTTTATGCTCAGAAGTCATGGTTAAACCATCATTAGTAATCTTTAAAAACAGTTTGAAAGTAATATATCTTGTTCAGCGGTCATAGGAAGGGGGTTACACCTGTTCCCATTTCGAACACAGAAGTTAAGACCCTTCACGGTGTTGCTAGTACTGATCTATGATTGGGAAAGCGCACTGCTGCTGGCACTTGTATTATACTTTCGTTTTCTCTTTCTAATAAAGACGTCTTTTTTCTAATCTATTCTATAGAGACGTCGTCTCATACAAACTTAAGCTCCATCGATCGTTCTGTGTTTTCTAATAATAAGCTCGCTCGGCACTTTGATCTATTTCTTATATAATACTTTTTCTCCTTATTCATGGTATGGAAGAATCAACTCGCGCTAAAAAAGATATAGGAAAACTTAGAAAAATCGTTTCTGAGTTCAAAAAACTAAATTTGCAAGAAAAATATCCGCAAATCTTGCAATGGGTAGAGAATTATTTATACGACGCAGAGCATTTTTACAAAAACAAAGATTATTACTCAGCATTCGGAGCTGCGAATTACGCGTTTGGAATAATAGATGGGATACTAATTATAGAGAGCAAGAAACAAGAGGCTTGAAGCATGGAATGCTTGACGAATAGATGGACCAAAGCAGAGCGAAGGAATGAAACATGAAGCGATTTAAGAAATTAGGGCAGGTATTTCTTAATAACCCACAAATTCTAGAAAGAGAAGCAGAGCTAGCGAACGTGCAAGGCAAGGTAGTCTTGGAGATTGGACCAGGAGACGGAAGACTAACAGAAAAACTTCTTGCACGCAATCCTAAAAAATTAATAGTAGTTGAAATGGATACACGCTTTGCCCAGTTGCTAAAGGAAAAATACGCTTATGAGGAAAGACTAGAAATAATTAATGCTGACTTTTTAGAGGTTGAAGTGCCTATAGTAGATGTAATCGTAGGAAATATTCCTTACTACATTTCTTCACCGATAATTTTCAAATTAAAAGATTCGAAGTTCGATTACGCATTTTTAATGGTTCAGAAGGAATTTGCAGCAAAAATGGTTGCAAAACCAAATGATAAAAATTACGGCAGACTTACTGTAACCTCACAGATATTTTTCAATGTAGAATATTTCCGCACAATACCTAAAAATTTCTTTTCGCCAATACCAAAAGTAGATTCGGCCCTTATCAAACTCCAGCCAACTGGCGTAAAGCTAAGCGAGTTCGAAGAGGATATAATACGTAAATTATTTCAGCATAAGAATAAGACGATTAGAAACGCGCTAAAGGATTATGAAATAGAGGACAATAGGCGGGTAAGAACACTTACAAAAGAAGAATGTTTGGAAATCGCAAGAAAATTAGCGAATTTTTAAATATTTCCATACATAATTATAGTTATGGTAGGACCACAAAAAACATTAGTTGCAGCATTCATAGAAGCACTTGATGCATCTGAAATTAGAATATCTGATTCAGATAAAGAAAAGGTGCTTGCCGCACTAAAACAATTTCAAACTGGAGAGTATGCAGATGTAAACATAACTCTTCCTAATGCAAAAAAATTTCTACCGTTATTACAAAAAAATATAGAAGAAAACGGATTAGCGTTTAAAGTGGAACTCAAAGGAAATAAAATAAGAATAATTGCAGTTGAACCTGAAGCAGTAGTTGAACCCTGTGTTGATCCAAATGAACAAAAAGTAAGCGATGCGCTTGTATCTGTTCTAAGAAAAGCCGGAATTGGCATAAACGAATCAATGGCAGCTTGGGTTGTTGAAGCTAGATCCGCAATATTTGATATCTTAACAGGAGATAATAAAAAAGATCAAAGAACAGATGATTGCACACTCAGTTTTGAAGGCTTTGGTAGAAAGAAGACAGCTGAAATAGCGACCGTATTAAAACAAGAGCTGGCAAAGCTTGATTTTACAAAATACCCTATAGAAGTTAGGGTAGCTGGCGCAGAGGCAACATTAAAGGTAAAAAGACCGTCACTACCAAAAGTTCAGCAGATAAATTTTGAATAAACTAGATGGGCATAAGAAGAAGAAAAATATGGCGAACCTAAGAAAAAACGCGGTTCGCATATATCAAACCAACTTCTGTGAAGCAATTTCAAAACTCCGAATTACTTCCGGATAAATCAACGTTTCGATTTATGGG
>JAHFGR010000190.1:0-1628 GCA_023247345.1 Microcaldota archaeon
CTGATTGGGGCATCATGGAGGAGGCGAGTCTCATGCTCGATAAATTGAATATTCCACATGAAGCGCGCGCGTTATCTGCGCATCGCACCCCTGATGCCTTATTCGAGTATTTAAAATCAGCTGAGCAACGCGGCGTGGAAATTTTTATTGCCGCAGCAGGCGGTGCTGCTCACCTTCCTGGTGTGGTTGCTGCAAAAACATTGTTACCTGTTTTAGGTGTGCCCATGCCGTCTTCTACCTTCACTAACGGCTTAGATGCACTCTTGTCTATTGTGCAAATGCCAGCGGGCATTCCTGTGGGTACCCTAGCGGTAGGCAAAGCCGGTGCGATCAATGCGGCTATTTTAGCGGGAAGTATGCTAGGTAATAAATATCCTCAATATCGCATAGGCGTGCAGCAGTATCGTGAAAAGCAAGCGCAAGCCGTGTTAGAGCATTCACAATTGAAAGGATAAATTTTAATGTTTACACCTGAATCACTACGTGAATTTGACCCAGCTATTTGGCAAGCTATCGAAAATGAAAAACTACGACAGGAAGAACACATTGAACTCATCGCTTCAGAAAATTACGCTAGTCCTACTGTCTTAGCTGTACAAGGTTCAGTACTTACTAATAAATATGCCGAAGGGTACCCAGGTAAACGTTATTATGGTGGCTGCGAATTTGTAGATGTGGTGGAAAGATTAGCGATAGAGCGCGCCAAAAAATTATTTGATGCAGATTATGTGAATGTGCAACCGCATTCTGGTTCACAGGCCAATGCGGCAACCTATATGGCGATGATTAATCCTGGCGATGTGGTCTTAGGCATGGACCTTGCACATGGTGGCCATTTAACACATGGCTCATCAGTGAATTTTTCCGGCAAGCTTTATAAATTTTATTCCTATGGATTGAATCCGAAAACCGGTGAAATTGATTATATGGCTGCTGAACGTTTAGCTAAAGAACATAAACCAAAGCTTATCGTTACTGGTTTTTCTGCTTATTCACGTGTGGTAGATTGGCAACGGTTTCGAGATATTGCAGATAGTATAGGCGCTTATTTAATGGCAGATATTGCGCATATTGCAGGCTTGGTTGCAGTAGGATTATATCCTTCGCCTGTACAAATTGCTGATGTAACGACAACGACCACGCATAAAACTTTACGCGGCCCACGCGGTGGGATGATCTTAGCGAAATCAAATCCTGAATTAGAAAAAAAATTAAGTTCCGCTGTTTTTCCAGGTAGCCAAGGGGGTCCGTTGATGCACGTGATTGCGGCAAAGGCAGTTGCATTTGCAGAAGCATTGCAGCCTGAATTTGCTATTTATCAACAACAAATTCTCAACAATGCTAGAGCCATAGCAAAAATCATTATGAAGCGTGGTTATGATATTGTGAGTGGCGGTACGGATAATCATTTAATGTTGATTGATTTAATCGATAAAAAACTCACTGGTAAAGAGGTAGAAGCAGCATTAGGGCGCGCCAATATGACTACTAATAAAAATGCTGTGCCCCATGATCCTCTGTCACCATTGATCACTAGCGGGATACGCATCGGTACGCCTGCTGTGACGACGCGAGGATTCAAAGAAAGAGAATGTGAGCAAGTCGCAAATTGGATGTGCGATATTCTG
>JAHFGR010000190.1:1638-2783 GCA_023247345.1 Microcaldota archaeon
ATTTATCAAATAATGAAAATATTGCTAGGATCAAAGCCGAAGCAGTGGCGTTATGTAAAAAATTTCCTGTTTACGGCGTAGTTAAGATTCGCCATTAACCTCTCCATTTTACCAACATAAAACGTGATATATATCACGTTTTACCAACATAAAACGTGATATATATCACGTTTATATAACGTATCTCTTGAAAATGATATGAATTAATGATTAACTCATTCATATGAAAAGAGATTTATATTCTAAACTGCTGGCTTGGAAAGAAGCCCCTAAACGTAAACCACTTGTTTTGCGGGGTGCAAGACAAGTGGGTAAAACTTATTTGCTAAAAATGTTTGGCAAACAAGAATATGCATCTTATGTTTATCTCAATTTTGAGGAAGATCCAGCACTCAAGGATTTTTTCTCAGCAACGCTTGAGCCTTCAGTTATTTTAGAAAACATGAGTATCTATCGCGGACAAGTCATCCAACCAGACAATACATTGATTATTTTTGATGAAATTCAAGAGTCAGCGGCGGCATTAAATAGTTTGAAGTATTTTCAGGAACAAGCCAGTCAATATCATCTTGTTGCTGCAGGTTCGTTGCTGGGTGTGAAGTTGATTAATAGTAAAGGTTTTCCAGTGGGGAAAGTTAACTTCTTGGATTTGTATCCACTGAGTTTTTTCGAATTTTTAGGTGCTATTGGTAAAGATGGGTTACGCGATTTTTTATTACGGGTAAAGACAATTAAAGAAATTCCTGATCCTATTCATCAAGAATTACTTACGTTATTAAAAAAATACATGTTTGTTGGTGGAATGCCAGAAGCAGTTGTTGAGTATACTCAGAGTAATGACCTGAGTTTAGTGAGAAAAATACAGAAAGAAATTTTGGATGCATACATCCTTGATTTTGCTAAGCATGCTCCTAAAGAACAATTGATGAAAATAACGTTAGTTTGGGAATCAATACCTAGCCAGCTAGCAAAAGAGAATAAGAAATTTATTTTTTCTGCGTTGCAAAAAAGTGCACGCGGAAGAGAATACGAAGCCGCACTACAATGGTTATCAGATGCAGGATTGATTTACAAATCATATAATATAAATACGCCAAAATTGCCTTTATCAGGGTTTTCTAATAAAAATATTTTTAAAGTTTTTT
>JAHFGR010000191.1 GCA_023247345.1 Microcaldota archaeon
TTCATTGGCACCTGCTTTCTCAAGCAAATAAGCTTTGTACACAAGATTGCGAATTCGGAATTTCGCAAGAGTAAAAACTGCGTCTCTTATTCTTTGAAGGCAGATGCGTTTTTTAACCCCAAGCTCGTCTTTACAGGTATCAACGTCTTCTTTGATATTCTCGCTCAGATTGAGTTTTAGTTTTACGCACGCCTCACGTTCTGCATCAGTTTTAGCATCTGTACGACAGGTTTGCAGTAGTTTATGGGTCGCAATGCATCTAGGCTTTTCAGAATCAATTGCCAATGCTCGGCATTCCTCTGGGGTGTACCTAACGTTATGAATGTAATCTTCTGGAAGATTCAAAAAACATTTAGCACGATTGCGCATGTTATTCTGGTCACAAAAAAGATCTGGTTCTTTTACAACGCAAGAGTTTAGCTCTGCCTGTTGCAATTGTTCAAAATACCGCTCTTTTTTACCTTGTAGCAAATATCTACCATTTTCGGATATCAAAAATTTTACCTTACCAGAAGAATCGGTTTTACCAGCAGTCGTGGACACACTTTGTTTGAACACAGTAATGTCGAACCCATCCAAAGTGTCCCCAGTGTAAGTAGAGTTGCTTATTGATACAACCAAATCACCACTTGCGCAATTATAACTGAGATTCATGCTAAAATTATATTGTGCTAAGCTTGGAGAAACATCGCTTCCACTAATTGCAAAGCTTCCATTTACAGCAAAAACAGATGGAACAAAAGATAAGATAAATACCAGAATAGAGGCCACTCGTAAAGGGATTTTTTTCACAACCATGATTGAGATTACTAGACAGAGTTTATAAATTTAATGCGTAATTCCAACTGATTCTTGTTCAACAATGTCAATAACCCACGCTTTCTTAGGTTTCGCATCCGCCCCAACCGCATCCACGGCAGAGCATACAGCCCTCCTGGAAAATCAACTTGTTTTCACAACTAGGGCAAAGACCTTTTTTTATTTTTTCGTTTAATTCATTCATTATATCGCCTTTAATTTTGGTCGCATCGATAATTGGAACTATAATTTTTATAAATAGATATGCTAAAAAGGTTTAGAAATGTTAGATTGGTAAATCAAAATATTTTTTTATTCGCCATTTTATTTCGTCGCTTCTGTCAACATTTAATGAAATTTGTAATCCGTAGCTAGTTGGTTTTTTTATTATGAAACTCTCCTTCATAAGTTCTTCAGCAATATCCTTTAATTTTCCTTTTAAATTGGGGGGGGGGTACTCCTTTAGAAATATTTTCAAATGCAGTATGACTCTCGCCCCATTTTCGTTTCTTTGCTAATTTAAATCGCTCATAAACTTATCACGGGAGACAAATCTCTTTTACTAGAATATTTTGGTAATACACCATTACTTAGAGTAATAGACCTTTTACTAGAAAATAGAATATTTGACTATTCAAAAAAACAAATAATCGAAGAGACCGGTCTTAGTAAGGTTACGTTCTATAAATATTGGGGTAGATTGGTAGAGTTAAAAATCGTAGAATCAACGCGATCTTTTGGAAAAACGATTTTATACAAACTAAATAAAAAAAATCCATTAGTTAAGAAAATAAAAGAATTGGAATTAGAACTCATAGAACAGACTACGCCAATAGTTGCGAGAACCGCAATAAGAAAAAAGATATAGAGGGAATAATTTATTTCTACGAACTTGGCCAAAGATTTTCAAAAGACAAAGCGATTCATTACAACTCTATAACATCCCCGATATTTGGAGCAATAGCATCATATCCAAAATCATCTTTCAATTCCTGCTCGAATACCTTGGCACAGTCGCTATGCACAATAATTATCTTTTCCGGGTTCGCATGCTTGATGAAATTAAGAATATCGCTTCTGCCTGCATGTGCGCTCAGGTCAATTGATTCTATTTCCAGGTCAACATCCATATCCTCGCCTTCGATTGTCACATAACCTTCATTCTGCAGTTTCCAACCATTCGTGCCTTCGACAACATAACCGGTGAATATCACTTTTGATTCGGATGGAACACGCATAAGATACCCGAGCACTGGGCCACCCTCCATCATGCCTGCGCTTGAGATTATTACAGCTGGATTTTCAACTGCTTTTCTCTTATCGTGCGGACCGCGGACAAAATAGGTACTGTTTATCTCTTTTTTGAACTCTTTCGCGTCTTTTATATAATTCGGATATTTCAGATAAATCTGGGAGATAGCCCTACCCATTCCATCAACGAATATATCGACATCCTTGTGATAAGCGCGAACTATACGGATAAGCTCTTGAGTCCTGCCAAGTGAAAATGCTGGAAACAACGCAGTACCGCCTGCTTTAAGCGTCTCTGATATCTCGTCTGCGATTTTCTTCTCTGCATGCTTGCGGTCAGGGTGTTCTTTTTGAGCGTAAGTAGAATCAATCATGACCGTATTCACGTTTTCCACTGGTCGTGCACCCCGGTGTAGACGTGTTTCCTCCATTTTGAAATCCCCGGTATAAAGCAATTTCTTGGTACCGTATTGCGCTTCTATCATCATTGAACCTGCAATGTGACCGGCATCCAAAAACTTGAAATTTGTCTGCCCCATTCTTAGATTCTGGCCGTACATTACCGGCATCCAAGACTTAAGTGCTTTATTAAAATGATTAATCCTGTAGGGTAGTTCATTACCCATTATCTTCATTGAGTCTTTCCAAAGCATTTCGCTTACATCGCGCGTCGGAGGAGCGGCGTACCAGCGCACTTTTGAGAATTTGTACAGGTTCGGAATA
>JAHFGR010000192.1 GCA_023247345.1 Microcaldota archaeon
GACATACCTGCTGCTACATTTACTGGATCTACCATTTTACTTCACCTCGATTTTTTATTTTATTGTAAGTTTTTATTTTATTGTATATTGTAACTTCTATCGAATATGGACTGCAAAAGGTTCGAATGGTTTCCCCCCGCCCTTTAGGAATTTCAGCTTAAACTCAATTATGTTAAGCCTGCCACCCTGTATGAGCGATTCGAACATTGCTATGAATGCGTTCACTGCGTGCATAATTACGAATAGCGGGAACATGATAAGCGCAAATATTCCTTGCTGGGGAAGCGGTATAAGAAATTCGTTTATTATCTCGGCTAAAATCACGCCAACCACGCCAATGGCTGCGATTCTCGCATAGGACAAGACATTGCCCGCAAGCCCCGGCAGCTCGAGTATTCCCATTACTCCCTCGGTTAACGCTAGCGCAATTACAGATACCGCAAGCAAGCCAAGACTCATATTTCCAACTGATGCGGGGAGCAGGTTAAGCAATAAAGCTGAAACCGCCAGCGCACCGCCGATTTCAACTCCAAGCCACGCAATTTTTGCTGCCGCATGTTTTTTGTTGTGGTGCCACTCGTTTATGGCGCCCAATATGAAACCCAGACCAAGATGAATAAGGCCGACGATTGCAGATATGCCAATTACAAGAGGCAACTGGGTCACGCGGCTTATCCCCTGGTAAAATGGACCAGTTATTCCGAATGATGCTAAATCTATTACTCCCCATTTTTCAAGGATTTCTAAGATATGGTAGTGGCTAAGGCCAGCCCATTCATCGAACATTAGTCCGAAAAGCATTGATGGAAAAGCAGAGTAATACCAGATGCGGCTAACATTTGACATTATGTAACTCGAGGAGAATTTTTTCATGAAGAATTTGGCGATGAAAATAGATATTATACCATAGATGACATCCCCGACTATCATTCCGTAGATAAGCGGAATAGTGAATAAATAGATGATTGTTGGATCAATTTCGTAATAATTCGGCAGAGAGTAATTCTGGGTTATGAACTGTAACGGGCTGGCAACAGACGGATTTGATAGAAGGACAGGCGGGTCTTCGTCATGCGTGGCATCTGCTTTCTCGAGCATTACCTTTTCCATAAGACCGTCCAGTTCGTGCTGCAGCCCGTCAAAATCTTCTGCCTTGACCCAGCCTTCAATTATTGCGGTCTTGCCAGTGAAATTAAACCTTGAAGCGATTTCCGCGCGATCGGCTTCGATCGAAAGCGCACGTTCGATTGCATTGATATGGGGATAATTATTTTTAGACAACTCTGCTATCTCATTGCGAATGCTTTCGAGTTTTTTGTGCTTTGCACTTATGGCGCTGGTTATCTCATTCGCGGTCTTTGATGGCGTAGATACAAATTGCGGTAAAGACAAGGTACTGAAGCCAAAATCCGAAAGCGAATTTTCAATGTTTTCATAAGACCTTTGGTAAATGATAATGGCAATAATTTCATTACCGAGATTCGCATAGCTTAGGCTATATGCGTTTAATGTTTTGTCCAACTTTTCTTTAAGCGCTTTGATTTTTTCGTTTCCACCAGTTATTGCTCCGATTCGATAGGTAACTGTTTTTGTTTCAAGCTTCGAAAAGTCAATGTCAGAGAATTCATTTAATTTTTTCATCACTTTGTTCTGCTCAGCAAGTTTTATCAGTTCGTTTTCAATACTATTCTGTTCTTCTGTCAAATTTTTCAATTCCCTGTCAAGGACGATTTTTTTCGCTTCTTGAAGGGGGTTTGGCAGGTCGATTGATTTGTTTGTAGCCACAGTATCTGGTGGAACAGGAATATCAGATTCAAAGTTCCCGAGTATGTTTTTTATCGCCCTTATCTTCACTAACTGTTCAGAAATATCATTAAAATATTCCAATGGCCGCCCGATTTCCAATCCAGCATGCTCCACCAACCGAATTTCCAGGATCCCGATCGTATGTAGTTTTTCAATCAGTTTTTCCAGTATAGATTTAAGCGAGATTATCCTAATCTTTTGCATTCTTACTGGTTTCAACATACTAATCCTCGAGCAGCTGATCATTGAGAGAATCATATTTTTGCTAAAAAATAAATTGATTACCGAGCATTTATCCGCCTCAGATGCCATTAAACATCTAGCTGATGAGCCATTGGTTTTATTCAGATTTTTTAAATGAGAATATTTTCCAAAAGATCCGAAAGTTCTTTTTCAGTCAATGTTCTGCCCTTGATTCTTTCAGAATCTTCTTTTGCTCTTTTAATTATACTTTCAACTTCCTTTTCTATATCCTGTCTCCCTTTATGTAAAAAGTCATTTTTCAATGAAACTACTCGTTCTTTGGTCTCTGCCCTCATCTTAGTTATGCTTTCCTTAGCCTTTTTTATGATCAATTCTGCATGTTCGTTCGCTTCTTTTATGATTTGGTCTGCATGTTGCTCTGCTTTTCGTATATTTTCGATGCTTTCCATAAAATTTGAATGCTCATTTGGAGTTTTAGAGCCTTGAGGGTCTTTGGTAAAAAGGTTGATCGGACTTGGTTTATCTTCAACATGCTGCATTTTTAACACCAATATCTCTTAATTAACTGTAACAAGTAGAAATATATAAACACAATTAAAACGGAAATATTTAAAAATGTGCCTAACCAACTTAATATAACACAACTGATTTTTAATCTGCATTGGGTTTAAGGCATATACTCGGCCAAGTAAGTAATGCCGATTGTTGGCCGAGTATAGTTGATCCAGCCTTTTTAGCTGGATCAGCATA
>JAHFGR010000193.1 GCA_023247345.1 Microcaldota archaeon
TGTTAACGGCCATAATCACGCGGATTTTGATCGGGTAAACATTGTTTTTGTAGGTTTTAATGTAAGTAAACAAGAATTCGTTTTCTTTATGCCAGAATTAGTTGATTACGAAGGCAATGGTTTTACAACTACGTTCTCATTTCAATATAAAATTCATTCAGAATCTGGCGAGCTTATAGTTTTACCACCCCATACTGACATTACTTTTAATGGGTTTCTTGGCTTAGAGCCGTTCAGATCAAATAAAAATAAAATTAATTTTTGGTATATTGATGAGATTCAAAATGTTTCAACACCACGCGATCCAGTAAAAGCCAAGTCTGCAGGATGCAATGTTTTATGTAATAATGATGTAGAAAAAAGTTGCGGATTGAAAAATGTCTATGCAATAAATTTATGCAACGCTGCTTGCACGCCATCGGCACAGCTTGTTTCCAAAGACGCATATATCTCGAGTTTAAACCCGCAAAGCATATCTATTGCTGTGCATGAATTTGCTCATGAATTTGCTGGAATAGCAGATGAATACCCAGGCTTAACCGGGCACATGAGCAGTCCTCGTTATCCGAATTGCGCGCCGGATTTAGCAACAGCGCAAAAATGGTGGGGTGGTCTTGCAGAGCAGGGAGAAGGCGTTCTCAAGGTAGGATACTTTAACGGGTGTGGCTACAGTCCGGATAACATAAAGCCAACTAATGCTTCTCTTATGAGCGCTAATCCAATGCTAAGTCTAGGCGTGGTTAATGAACGCCATTTGCGAGAGCTTTTAGATCACTTTAGCGGAGAATATTCAAATAACATTCAGGAGAAAGATATTGCTGTGATTATAAACGAATTAAAAAATAAAAGAAATTAACTTTTTTAAGAATAAGAAAAATCTATCTATCTTCTCAGCGCAGCCAAATCTATTCTTCCTCTAACCCTTCTATCGATCGAAAGGTCAACTGCTTTTCTTAATACTGCTGTAACTTCTCTTGTTCTAGCATTAAGCTCATCGGGTTGCTTAACTCCATTTATTCTTTCTCTAAAATATCCAGCCTCGAATTTTCTTATAAATTCTCTATCTGCAAATTCATCAAGTCCCAGACCAAATACCCGCGCGGTTGCTTCATAATCCATACAATAAGCAGGAGTTATTCTTGCGCCATTTTCTGCTAAGACAAATTTTGTATATGCTTTCTGCAATTCATCTACAAAAGCATGTCTCTCTTCTTTATTTATAGTGTACCTTCTCTCCGTTTCTCTTAGTCTCTTCAAAACAAGCGGATCTGGATCGGTTTCTTCAGAACGCAATTCGTTACAACCTATCCAATCCTTGAGCGCAGGATTATCAGTAATTGATTTAACATGAATCAGACCAACGCCAGTTCCCATCATTACAATCGCAGAAACATCCCAGTTCATTTCGCCCTTGAGACATCTTAAAATAAAATTTTTCTTTGGTGCTTCCATAACTAGTTCTACTTTTTTACCTTGAACAATTAATCCTTCTTGAAATATTCTAATTACCCTGTCTCTATTCGTTCCTGCAAGAATATTCGAAGATAATGGCGGGCAATAGGCGCGTAGTTTTCCTGTTCTTTTATTTGTCATCAGCATTACTATATTTTCTGCCGAACCTTCGACAATTTCATCATCATGATTTAATGCAAGTATCTCGCCAAACCCGAGTTTCATCGCGATATTTATGTTTCTAGTCGAATTAACATAATCTCCTGCAATTTTCTGAGCAACAGGCATTGATTCATCTATTCTCGGAAGCGGAGCTATTATAACATCCAAACCCTTTCTATATCCTTCATCGTCAAGATACCTGCCCCAAGGTAAAGTAGCAATCGCAAAATACAATGGTTTATCAACGAGCGTGTCTCCTTTTTTAACAAGAGTCGGTACTCTTAATCCATCTTCTCCAGAAACCCAAAAGAATGGTCTAAAATATCCGCCGTAAACGATCTTTAATTCGTCTGGCGTGAATGTACTCTCCTGAACTAGTCCATTAAGAAAAGCAAGCGAGCAAATTGCAGCCTCCATTTCTTTTAGCGAGAAAACCCGATCAACGCCATCGAATTTGACCTTAAGTCTAAAAGGAACAGTTACTCTTTCGCTTCCGCTCTCTCTATGAAAAACCTCTACACCCATTTTTACCTCATCACCTTCTCTTAGTGCGCGTTCTGATTGTGCAAAAAATTCCTGAGGAGTTCTTTGTAAATGTTCTACCCTTTCGACTCGAGGATCTTCTAAGAGTTTTATCGTATCTGTAATAAGGGACAAATTAAACGCAAGCGAGGAATAAACAAATCTCGCGATATTGTGAGGTAATTCGACGAACCCGTCGCCAAAAGGAGTTCTTAGTAATCGTATTCCTTCGAACCCGCCAGCGCCGTAGTGTATTGGGTTAGTTAATACAGTATCGATTGCAGTTTCAGCTGGTACAAATCCGCCCATTCTACTATAATAAATATACTCTGCTTCTCTATCCATCGGAAAACTAGGGCCTTCAAAAATTCGTCCGTGCCTATCAACAACAAATATACCTAGTTGATCTGATCTTCTTTCTATGCTAAAATCAGTTCTGTCTCCCACCATATTTTTATGATGGACAGAAACCTATTTAAATGGTGTTACAATTTCTAAAATAATTCGTTGATTGTCAAAATTTAAGTTATTTCTTTTTATTCCTTAGTGGTTTCTCTAATTTTTCATATAAATAAATCGCAAATATCGCAACAAGTAAAAATGA
>JAHFGR010000194.1 GCA_023247345.1 Microcaldota archaeon
GGATTTTTGTTTCTGGATCTGAATAGTACCATCTTTGTGAATGGGTTGGGAAATTTTCTATAATATGAATGCTTGAGTTATTTTTTCACATTTCTTTTAGCAATTAAATAATTCATAAAAAATGGCGGGAAGATTGTTGTAAGCAGGGCCATGGCCGAAATTACTGCGTATTCTGGTGAGCTAAGCGCGCCACGCTGCAAACCTAGTGATGCAACAATCAATGCTACTTCTGCGCGGGGCGCCATTCCAAATCCAATGATAGCAGACTCTATTTTATTTATTTTGCTGGCTAATGCGCCAATGCCACAACCAATTATTTTTGTTAATATGGCTATTAGGCTTATTATAATAATTGGCCATGCAAATGCCAATATGTCATTTATATTAACGAGAAGTCCCAGGGAAATGAAGAATATAGGAACAAAGATTGTTTCCAATGGATAAACCTTGTCTTCCAGCTCCTTGATATGCCTGCTATTTGTTAAAAGCAAGCCAGCAACAAACGCACCAACTATTGCAGATAGACCAATAACTTCCGCCATGTATGAGTATAGGTGTAAAAACGCTAGTGCAATAAGAAAATTGGCATTGTTCATCTCCAATTTATCAATTATGCTTTTTACGAACCAATTACCTGCCAATATTCCGCCCACTAAGAATATAACTGTGGCTCCTACCATATTAAATAACGGAATTATAAAAGCGCGAAATTCTGGAGTTATGCTCCCTTGAACTGCATTTCCAAACAAACTAGCTATCTGTGGCAATTCATATCCTGCAGGCATGTTTAAAACAAATGAAAGCACGAGCAAACCAAGAACGTCATCAATTATAGCTGCGCCGATAATTACCTGGGCAAATTTCTCGTTCATAAGGCCTGCTTCTTTTATTATCGCAACGCTTACACCAACGCTCGTCGCAGTTAATGCTGCACCTAGAAACATGGAATAAACAAAATTCCCTCCTGTTAAAGTCGCGTATGCAAATCCACCAATAAACGGTATAATCACGCCTAACGCAGCTACAACCGCATTCTCCTTTGAGAATATTGCCTTAAAATGAGAGTGCAAACCTACCTTAAATAATAAGAATATAGAACCCAATTGTGCGAACAAATGGATTAATTCTTCATCCTTAAAAATTTTAAACCCTAAAACACTTTCGCTCATTATTACTCCGACAAGCAACAGCAATATTGCAGATGGCTGCTTTGAATATATGACCCCTATTTCCGCCAGCACTGCAATTAATAGTAAAAGGCTTATTTCAAAGAAAGCATACTTGTGAAGATCAACCTCGCCGAATAGAGAGGTCCTTACTATTGAAATTAACAGAATAACAAAAAATGCGAATAATGCTGCTAACACTATCGGGTATATTTTCTTAGATAAATCTTCCAAGCCTTTTTGTGAGATAGACATAGTTATCTCTTAAAAAATTCAATTATTTTTTCCAAAGCTAGTTTCTCTTCTTTCCCGGTCTTCATATCGCGCAAAGAAAATTTGCCTTCTTTAAGCTCGCGTTCGCCAACTACAATTAGGTAAGGAATTGCCAATGAATTAACATAATCCAACTGCTTTCTCAGATTTCGCTCGTTTAAATCAACCTCGCATGAAATGCCTGCTGTACGCAATTTTTCTGCAATTTTTAATGAATCCTTGAAAAATTCTGGCTTGACACAGGCAACAAAAACCCTAGTAAATGTTTTTTGATTTTCATTTTCTTTTCTTTCCTTAAGCAAAGTAATAATGCGCTCTATCCCTAAGCTTATACCAGTTGCATAGTCTGCCTGACCGTAGACGCCAAGTAGATTATCGTATCTTCCGCCGCCTGCGATACTGCCTATTTCATCGCTTGCTTTTATTTCGAAAACCGGGCCGGTATAGTATCCTAAGCCGCGCACTAAAGCCAAATCAACCTCAACTTCAAACCCGCAAAGCAAGATGATTTCTTCTAATTCCCGGGCACCTTCGTCGCTCAAAGCCCGCGCAACATCAAGTTTCTTTTTGTTATCTCCTTTCATATCAAATATTTCGAATAGTTTTTTTGTTTTTTCGCTCCCAATTACGTCGCTCATTTCTTTTTTTACTGCTTCCTCGCCAACTTTATCGATTTTATCAAGCAAGCGAAATATGGCATCTTTTTTATTTTCAACACCCAGCTTTGCAGCTAATGCATCAAGGATTTTTCTGTTGTTTGCCAATATTCTTGGATTTTTGAATCCCAATTCGATGCATGCTTCTCTTGCAAGTGTCAAGACCTCAACTTCGGCCCGCATACCTTTCGTACCTATGGTGTCTGCGTCTGCCTGCCAAAATTCACGGAATCTTCCTTTCTGCGGCTCTTCTTTTCGCCACACTGGACCTATGGCGTATCGCTTAAATGGTTTTGCAAATGCATTGCTTGCAGCAACACGTGCTAATGGCACAGTAAAATCAAATCGCAGGCCAAGCTCATTGTCATCAATAACAAAAATTTGCTTGTTAATTTCTTCTCCGCCTTTTGCCTTGAGAATTGCAAGATATTCCATAGCTGGCGTCTCTATTGGAACAAAACCATATTTTCGATAAATTTTCTTTATGAGTTCAACTACCTGTTCACGCAGAATTGCGTCTTCTGGCAAAATATCACGCATACCTTTTGGTGCTAGTTTCATTTACTTCCCTCTATTTTGATAAATCTGCTTCTACAGAGCAGCCAGTACATCCGATACATCCTGT
>JAHFGR010000195.1 GCA_023247345.1 Microcaldota archaeon
CAGCGCGCGCAACAAAAATATTTTTTAATACTTCATCAACGCTTAATCCAGCCGCTTGCGCCAATTGCATTACTCTTTCCGGCCTAAATGTTGCTTCACTATCTATAAACAAAACATTGCCAATAGGCAAACCATTACCATTTGGTTTCTGAACATTAACTGCGAGTTGAAACCCTACCTGTGTTTTGCTGCTTGAAAATTTCCCATAAAATTCTGTTATTGCCTGTGTTTCTACCCCGCCGCCCAGCAAATCATCAAGATTTTTCGATCCAGTGTGTATTCTTTTTATTACCTTTCTCCTCTCTAAGACTTTATCTGCACTTTCAAATCCAACTTCCACCGCCTCCTTTGCTGCTTCAATTGCTTTCTTAGCGCTTTCAACACTAAACTCTCCAGCCTCTGCCAAGTCATGAGGTGCAGATGCAGCAATAGTTGCGAATTCACCAAATCCTTTTGCTCGTAAGCGTTCGGCAGTAACTTCACCTACTCCAGGTAAGTCTTCCAATTCCCTATAATATACTTTTTTTCCATCCTTTCCATTTTTTTCTTTATCTTTTTCAACCATTTAAATCACCTTGAAACTTTTAGGTAACAAGCATGTCCGTCGATACGGACATGATGCCCATTTTTCCAATGGAAAAATTAGGAAGTTTCATCAAAATCCTTCATCCAAACCAATTACTAAAATACCCTCTCAACTTTGTAAAATCTATAAACTGCAAGCGAAACAAACAACGCAAAAAACGAAGGTGCCTTTGTTCCAAATTCTTTTAACATGTTCAATATAGCGTCATAAGAAACGCCATTTACTATCATCTGTTTGAAACGCTCTACCATAACTCTATCCTCACTATTTACAAACTGCTCCAGATTGTCTAATACCTTTCCCAAATCCGTTTGGTTTTTTAGTAGGTAACCTACTACTTTTCTATTTCTTTCAACTTCCATATTTACATTTTCTACTTCCAGCTGCATGGGATCTACCTCATTTATTTTTTATTCGGAAAAACCAAAAGTTTTAGATTTCCTATTTTGAGTGTGTAAAATTCATTTCCCGCCTTACTGATATTTTTCCACATCCCTCCTACATTTGAGTATGTTGCCTTACCAGTTTTGTCTGTTTCTACTTGTACGATTCTATAATCTGGCTTGTTTGATACTTGTTGTGGAGTGCTTTCTTCTTTCATAGTAACTTCTTCGAACTTATCTTCAGAAACGCTTTCTTCATACGCCTTCATTATTTCACCCCATTATAATATATACTTATAATATAATATATTATATATAATGACTAGGGCCTATGTTTTTAAAAAGCTAAGCCTTTACCCCGAGTTTTTATTATCTCGTTTTTCTAGTTTTAGCGACATTTTTTAAATGTTCTGTGACATAATTTAGCCATGCGATTAGTTATTGGCAGGAGAATAGCTATGATCAGCAGGCAGGATGCTGGGGGCAATAAGCAAGAGGCGGGAAGCTTGGCAAGAGGCAGTAGGCAGGAAGTCCTAAATCTTACGGCCTAAACCCTAAACCATATAGCCTACCGCCTATGGCAGCAGCTAGCCGCTTTGGCAGATACGGTCCAATGGATAAGTACGAGGCTAGAGGGTTGAAGATAGATGGAACTGAACCCGAAAGACTAAGAGCAAGAAGAGAAATGCTTAGAAGCATGGATCCAGAAACAGCAAAAACAGTAATCGAATTCCACCGTGATCTAAATTTCTTCCAAGCGCTAGCTTTAGCACAAAGAGAAGGAAGTATAATAGTTCCAAATTTTGTTCACGATAGGATTTTAACAGAAACGACAGATGAGCAATACCTAAAACAAAATTATCCCGTACTGACAGGCACTTTGATTATTTATGAAGCGCCAGGCAAACCATTTGCTGGAAAAGTTGTTTTTAATTGGGAGGCACATAATGGAACAATCCATTCCATTTCATTTATTGTTCCAGAACAATTCAGAAGATTAAGAAACTGTGCATTAGTAGTCGAACATCCAGACTTTGATATCTTGGATTCAGGGAATAATAAATTTGAATTAAGATTAGTTCACGGAGCTAGCGTTCATTTAATCGAACAGTTTCCTAAGAAGGATGGTTGGCATATGCCGCATGCTGAAAATGGTATTCCTCATGGTAGACTAGTAAAAGAAAGTTCAGATTCCAGACATCTTTGGAGAATTACAAACGGTTCTCACCTCGGTTCTCTTGGTCGTGTCCGCTTCATCTGGCTCATCGACTACGGAAGGCGTTATGTCAATGCCTACGATGACTGGTCCTATGACTCGGGTGTGGCGTTTTTCTAATCTACTGCCAAAAACTTAGACGTAATGTATTTAAACATTTGTCTAACTATCTAATTTATGGAAAAAGTTAAACAAGAAATAGCTGGCGAAATCGCTCTCAGCGATGATCCGGGCGCAACAATGAAAAAATGGCGTGAGATTTTCGGTATCACGCAAGTACAGCTAGCCAAGCATTTGGGCATAACTGTTTCTACTATTAGCGATTATGAAGGTAACAGGCGTAAATCTCCGGGCGCATTAGTCATCAAGCGGTTTGTTAATGCGCTATTCGATATTGATGTTATTAATGGCGGTCAGATAACTCAAAAACTTAATGCGCAGCAAAAACCAGCAAGTGACTTCTTTGAAGTGCATGAATTTGCAAGAGGTATTTCGCTTAAGGATTTTGTCGACATAAT
>JAHFGR010000196.1 GCA_023247345.1 Microcaldota archaeon
ATTAATATGATAAAATTCATCCATTGCTTCGCTTAATGTTGCGAATTCTTTGTTCTCTAGCTCTTGATATTTTGAGACTTTTGTTATTCCAAAATCAATTATTCTTCCGCTTTCATAAAAACCAGATGCTATCCCAATGGCCCTTAATTTTTCGAATTCTTCCTGAAATTTTTCGGTTTCGTTTTTTGTTAATTGGCCTGCAGGTTTTTTTTCTTCTATTTTGCATTTCATCAGAATTTCCTGTGCGTATTCTTTCCCAAGAGGCAATTGCATCAGTGCAACTATTATATATTTTTCTTTTGCTGCATTTATCGCATCCAGTACGCTTTCCTTCACATTAGATCTGGGAAATTTGTAAGTTTCGTTTCTTGCAATTTTCCTATCGCTCCATTCTTCATAGCGCAATGCAGCAAGTGTTTTTTCTCCTTCAACTAAAATTGTGTTTCCATCAGCAAACATTTCGAAGATAAGTCTTTTGCCGCCAAAATCAAATACAATTACGCGATCATTGTTGTACTGATAAATATCACGCAGTTTATAATTTTCCAGTTCTTTCCTCAGCACTTTTGCAAAAGTAGAAAGTTCGCTTGTCTCTTCTATATATTTGGTTATGTGCATGCGCACGCCTGGCTCGCAAATAATATCTGTTCCGCCAATTTTTATCCTTATCTTGTTCTCTCCTACAGAGTAGACGTTTTCAAAATGCTTGCCTATAAGCTGCTTCAGCTCTTGTACTATGTAAGCGTATTCGATATTAGTCATCTTTCGCATGCTTAAAATTAGCTAGCAATATTCTTTTATATCCTCTTTTATATATCAAAGTCATGGACTTCTATTCTGCTTTATCTGTTTCGCTTAGCAAAGAGGAAATCGAAAAAGAAGTTGAGAATAAAATAGACGCATTTCATGGTTTGCTAACGCGTGATGTTGCGCTAAAACTGATTGCAAAAGAGCGTGGATTATTTAAGGAAGAAGAGCAACAGGTTAAGATTAAAGATATAAAACCCGGAATGCGCAAGATCAATATCATCGGTAAGATTGCCGCTATAAATAAAGAAAATACTTATCCTTCTGGAAAACGCGCCAGAGCCATTGTTATTAAGGATGATACTGCAGCTGTTTCGCTTACGCTTTGGAATGATGATATAAAAATGATTTCAAATTTGAAAGTCGGCGATGAAGTGCTTGTAAAAAGCGCTTATGAAAAACTTGGCAGCATGAGCCTGGGATATAAAGGCACGCTTGAAGTAGTCAGTGCTGCGCCTTATTACAAGCTAGGCGAGCTTGTTGAAGGGTCAGTTAATGTTCGTGCATTTATCAATGCAGTGGAAGGCAAAAAGGAATATGAAAAAAACGGAAAGAAAAGTAGTTTCTTTTCTTTTAACATTTCTGATTCAACCGGCGAGCGGCGCTGCATAATCTGGGGCATCCACAATTCACAGAATATTATTGTTGGTAATGAAGTAATAATACAAAACGCTTTATTTCGCAATAATGAGATCCACATAAACGAGCGAACGCGCCTGCTTGTTAGAAAAGCCAAGGATGTTATTAGCGGCAAGTTGCTTTCAATGGAAGCAAAGGATGGAAAGCTCGTATTGAATGTTGATGGAAAAATAATAACGCTTAATCGCGTTAATGCGCTTAAGTTTTTCAGCATGAGCATAAGCGATGACATTGCGCTTGAAACGCTTGCAGGCCTTAAAGCAGAATCAATGCTTGACAAAACTATTTATATAAACTGCAAAGAGCAGAATGGCGAATTTGTGATATTGGAATAAGTTGATAAGATGGGTAGAATCAAAACTGAAAAAATAAAAAGATATAAAAATAAAAAGAATATATATATATCTTCTCTTTTAAAGAATAGTATGAAAAACTTAATAATTTTATTCGGACTTGCTTTTGTTTTGTTATTTGCTGGGTGTGCTGGTAATAGCGGAACTCAGAAAACTGCTGAGAAAACTGCTGCATTAGATTCGCATGAAAAAACTACTCCTACTACTGCTGAACTTGCTGGAGAAAGTATAACTTGTGTAGATAGCGACGGTGGAAAGATACCTACTGTAGCAGGAAATACTTCATTACTGGACATAAACAATAATGTAATAGACAGTAAGAAGGATTTTTGTAGTGGGGCAACAGCAGGTGCGCAGGTTACAGAATACTATTGTTCTAGTGGTGGTTCACCAGGTGGTTCACCACAAATTCTTTCTGAAGATATGGCTTGCCAGCAAGGCACGTACTGTGTTAATGGTGCTTGTGAACAAATTAACTGTTTTGATAGTGATGGCGATATAAACATAGATAAAAAAGGCAATGTCTTCATTATAGTAAAGAGTATGGTTATTGCCCAACAGAGTGACACATGCATAAGTAAAGACGAAGTAAATGAGTTCTTCTGTAATGCAAACGTGATGAATAGTGTAATTAAAAAATGTCCAGAGGGATCTGAATGCTCTAATGGCGCATGTATCCTTAAACTTAAACTCGGGGATTGTAAAGATTCTGATGGCGGTATAGTGCCGACAGTAGCTGGAATCGTAAGCTATGTCGATCCAAATAAAAAGGCCACTTTCACGTATGGAGACTGGTGCACTGGTGACAAGAGCAAAATATATGAATTTTATTGTGCTCAAAATGGAAGTAGTGACCAATATATGCCGTGTCCGCAAGGAACCCAATGTGTTAGGGGGGTTCCT
>JAHFGR010000027.1 GCA_023247345.1 Microcaldota archaeon
AAGGAATCTTTTTCATGCTGTTTTTCTTTTATTGCGTTTTTTGTGTTTTCGATATAGTCTAAAATTTCCTGACGGCGTTTAACATCTGTCTGTTCGTCTTTTCTTCTTATTTCTTCCTGCTTAAGTGTGAGTTCGATTGTTTTAACTTTGATCTCGAACTCCGATTTTTGAGCGCGCTTCTTGGATTCTTCTTCCCGGATTGAAAAAAGCTCTCTGATTAGCGATTCTTTTTTGCTTTTCAGCTCTTCTAATTCAGCATCCAATTTCTTAAGCTGTATTGCAGCAAGAATATTGCTTTCAATTTTACCGCCGCTGATTAAACCTGAACGCTCGTAAATCTCGCCTTCAAAACTAACCATCCTGGCATTTCCTATTCCTATTTTTTTTGCATCTTGAATATCTTTTACTAATAGCGTATCACCGAATACAAATTCTATAGCGCGCCCAACCAAATCAGGATATTTTACGAATTCTATTAATGGCTCACAACCACTCACAGATTTTGCAGGATTAGGTTTTATTTCCTTAAGTGGGATAAATGTAGCACGTCCTGCATTGGCTTTTTTCAATCGTTCTATAATTTTTGAAGCAACATTTGCATCATCAACAACTACATAAAGCAAGCGATTGCCAGCTGCTGCTTCGATTGCAGTAGAAAATTTATTGTCAAATTTTATTAAATCAGCAACAACTCCGTGTATGCCATTGTCACCTTTTTGTTTCATATCGTTGATGAATTTTAATGCAGGATTTGCAAATGTTGGACTTACACGAACTCGAAGCAAGGATGATTTTTCCTTAAGCTCTAATAATTTTTTGTCGATTTCTGCTATTTCTGCATTGATCTCTTTGGTGTTCTTAAAAAGATCTTCAATTTCCTTTTCGATTGCGGATATATTTCGCCTGTTTGATTCTTTTTCATTACTAAGACCGGTTAATTCAGAATAATCATCTGAGATTTTTATGGAATTTAATTCATTTGTTTTGACGTCGATTAAGTTTGCCTTCGCCTTAAGATCTGCTTCAACAGCAACATTTCGCTCTCGTAATGAGTATATTTTTGTTTCCAAATCTTTTACATTTGATCTTATTTGTTCGACTTCTGAACTGCCATTTTCTTTAGTATATTTGCTAGCTTCTTGCTCTGTTGCTTTTAATTCTCGTTTTAACCTTTCTATGTCCTTCTCGAGAAGTATTAGAGCATCGTTTTCCTTTTTCATCTCTTTCTTGAGAGTATTTTCTTCTTCTCCTAGTCTCCTTAGATATTCGTCTCTATCAACTATTAACTGATTTTTAGAAGTAACGGTTGCTTTAAGCTCTTCGATTTTTCTAATTAGCGATGCGGTTTGCTGCTTTTGCTGTAATTGTTTGCTTGAATCCAATCTCTTGTTTTCTAACTGATTAATCAAGCTGTCAATATCACTGAGCTCAGCTTGCTTATTATGAAGATTAAACGTTATTTTTTTATTTAGTTCATAAAGTTCTTTTAGCTCTTGACCAATACGCTCTATTTCAACTTTAAGCAGTGTTGCCTTTGCATTTGTAAGTTTCTTCTTTTTATCCATGTATACTAATGCAGCTTCTTTTTCTTTTTCTAATTCATTTAGAAAGGCGATACGCTCGCCTAGAACAAGATTTGCATCCTTTATGCGGGATTCAACAACGTCCAGCTCGCGCATTGCTTCCTTCTTCTTATCTTCAAAATTTGCTATTCCGGCAACGCTATCAATAATTGTTCTGCGTTCTTTTCCGCCCATGTTTATTATGCGCTGAACTTCTCCTTGCGCAATAATGTTTCGACCGCTTTCATCGAGATTGTATTGCTTTAGCGTATCTATAACCGCAGTACGGGTTGTTTTCTTGCCATTTATTTTGTACAAAATTTTACCGTCTTGCCTTATCGCACGCTTTATTTCGTATTTTGTATCACCATCAAAAGTAACTATAACTTCTGCAGTAGTAGAGTTGTGATGGATAAGATCTCTTGCTCTTTTTGCTCTTAGAGATTTCAAACTGGTTTCTCCTATGCAAAATCTTATCGAGTCGATAACATTACTTTTCCCGCTTCCGTTTGGTCCGGCAAAGCACATAAAAGTACGGGGTATTGGAATGTCTACGATCTTAAATGATTTAAAATTACGAAGCTTAATACGAGAGATATAAATCATAGACTATATTCCGATCTTAGTATTAAAAAGATTTCGATAAGAGATTATTTGCTCCTTCTCTCTTTTTCAATTTCTTTTTTATTTTTTCAAAAATGGACTCGAGGGGAAATGCGTATTAGTTTTTATTAAACTTGCAGTTTAGGGTGCCTTTTCCTAAAAGGCACAAATTCGCACCCCTAGCCTCTCGCACGCCAAGCGAGCGCTCTGCTGTTGCTCTACTGCACCATAGCGACGCAGTTTTGGACCGCCTTTTAGGTAAACAAGCTTTTTCCAAGCTGGAAAAAGATGCCCACATGATTGTTGCTTTGAGCAACAATATGCATATTGTCCGATACGTCGGACAATCATGTTGTTCGATACGTCGAACAATTGGGAGGCGGAATTGAGCTACGAGCCCGATAAATTGATCATGATGGACTTATGTAAGTTACGCTATCTCCTCTTAGCAATATCGTACCGACACCTCGTTTAACTTCTCCGTTTGCTAATTGTTCAGCGTTCTCTAATACAATATTCATATGAACATCGTATGCTACCATAAGCCCACGAAATTCTACTCCTCCCTTTAAACCAACGATTACTGTGTTGTTCAAAGAGCTATTCAATATATCAAATGGTCTTTTCTCTGCCATAATTTCACCTCACTTAAAAAACAAAGTTCAAAGTTTTTCTTTTTCCCCTGAACCATTAGAGCGATGTTCTATGTTTCCTTTTTCTTTTATTATTATTAGTATATCCGCAGTGTTTTTAAGCGCTGCGCTAAATGCAACATCGGTTGCGATTATCATTGTTTTCTTTCCGTGATATCTGGCCTTGACGAGCACTGGACGATAATCAGTATCTCTGGTCATTAATGCGATCATATCGATCTTTGGGTCAAGTACATATTCCATAGCTTCTATTGCCATAGTGACATCAACATCTCCCGTAGTTATTTCTGTTTCGAATCCCTGATTCACCATTGCTTCAATTAACTTATCACTCGCGTATTGATCTAGGTATATTTTTGCAATGCGAATATAACCATATTTACAAACCTCTTGTCTTACTTCCTGCAAATCAACATTAAATGCTTTACGCAAAATATTTGGCCCGTCCACGAGCACAGCAATAGAAAGTTTTTTATTTCCGAAAATATTTTTTACAAAATCGAACATATGATCATCTTATTTAAAATCTGAAGAACTTCTTTGCGTTCCTTGTGGTTTGCTCTGCAACAACTGAAAAATCCAAATTTTTTACTTCGCTTATATACTGCACGGATTTTTCCACATCTTCTGGTAGCCTAACAACTGCTGGCGCATCTGTTTCTACTAATAGATATTCTAATTCAATAGCATTAATAACTTTCCTGCGAATTTTTGAATGCAATGGAACTATCGATACTGATCCGCCAATGTCAGCTGCACGCTTCGCTTCCTCTTCGTTGCCGGAAAAGAAATGCATCATTATTCCATTAGAAAATTTTCGCTCTTTTAAAATATTTAACAATTCAGTAATTGCGTCGCGCGCATGAATGACTATAGGTAACTGCATCTCTTCGGCTAGTTCGATCATGTTCTCAAAAACACTGTGTTGTTTTTCTTTATCTTCTTTTGTTTTTGCCCAATGGTAATCCAATCCAATCTCGCCAATTGCATTAGGTTTAGGGTTTGCACTTTTAATCCATTCTGCCCATTCATCTAGTTTTTCTATTCCCTCTTTTTGCGCTGCTTGAGGGGATATGCCAAGAACAAACGGTATTTTTAATTTTTTCGCAATTTCTAATGTTTTTAAATTTGAAGAATGCGAATAACCAACAGTGATAGGCAAAACTTTGTCTGAAAGCGAATAGTTCTTAATGGAATCCAAATGACAATGAGAGTCGACTAACATAGAGATATTTAAAAAGGTAATTATTTATAATTGAGATACTAATTAAACTAATTTAATTAATTTTGGTGATAACTTGACAGATAAAATTTTTGCTACAGCTAAAGATCTAAGGGAAGGAAATTATTTATTAATAGATGATGTTCCGTGTCGCATCGTAGATATTGAAAAATCAAAATCAGGAAAACATGGTGCTGCAAAGATGCGCATAACAGGTGTGGGCATTTTTGGTGGTGCAAAGAAGACATTACTTACACCTGGTGATGCTGACGTAGAAGTTCCGATAATAGAAAGAAAAAACGTACAGATAATGTCTATAAGTGGCAATACGGCGCAAGTAATGGATTCTCAATCATATGAAATGTACGATTTGGAGATACCTACAGATTTACAAGGACAGATAGTTGCAGGTAAAGAAGCAGAGATTATTGTGGCAATGGGTAAAAAAATGATAGAAAGAGTGAGATAGTTATAAGCCATGAGTTATAATCAATAGACTTAAAATAATGGAATATAAATTGGAGGCAATAAGAATGACACTTGATGTTGAAATACTTTCAAAAAATGACAATAAACTTTTAGAGAGACAAGAAATAAGAGTACTTGTTGGATTCTCTGCGCAAACACCAAACAGAAAAGAAATACGAGAGGGTATTAGCGTAAAAATAGCAGCTAACCCAGATAATTTAGTATTGAGAGAAGTAGTAAACGAATTCGGCTTAAAACAAGTAAAGGTATTGGCGCACGCTTATAGCGATGCTGAAAAACTAAAGAAAAACGAACCATATTATGTTCTAGTTAGAGATGGATTAGCTCCAAAGAAAGAAAAGAAGAAAAAGGAGAAGAAAGCTACAGTAAAAGCAAGAAAAGAACCTAAGTGATAACTATGGCAGACGAAAAGAAGAAAGAAGCAAAACCAACTACGAAAACACCATCGGCAAAGAAACAGAAAGTTACTAAACCGTATAAGCCGGGTAAGAATTGCCCGAAATGCGGAAGCGGCATACGCTTAGCAGAGCATGCTAATCGCAGATCATGTGGTAAATGCGGATATTTCGAAAAGAAATAAACGATGGTCATGAAGAAATTTTTTTTATTACTTTTTATTTTATCGATTCTAACGTATGCTTGGCTAAGTATTCAAAAGCTTTATTTTCTTTCGGCGCTAATGCCGCATTTTACTATTTTTTCTTTAGCGATGTATTTTATTTATGAGAAAAATTTGCGGTTTACTTTAAATAAGATCGGGATTCCTGGCAATATAAAAAACAGTCTAAAATATGCAATTATTGCATTCTTGGCAACCATTGCAATTCTTATTTTAGTGAATATTATTTTTTCTTCGCAGTCTGCACAAACAGATGCACAAAGAGTTTCAGTTCTAATAAATAAACTTCCTCTATATTTGTTGATATTTGCAATTGTTTTTGCGCCAATTAGCGAAGAATTGTTCTTTCGCGCTCTTCTGATAAGCGTGATATCAAAAAGATTCGGAAGTATGATCGGTATAGTTGCACCAGCAATATTATTTGGCTTAGTTCACTTTACGTATGGTTCAAAATTAGAAATCTTGGTAACTTTTTTAATTGGGCTGCTATTTGGTTATATCTATAAAAAATCTAACAGCATATTGCCAACAATAATTGCTCATGCGATTTATAATGCGCTTGCAATCGGGTTAATTAAAAGCATAGCATGAGGATAGGGGAGAGACATGATAACACTTGGTATCGAATGCACTGCACATACCTTGGGCATAGGCATAGTCGAAGACGGGAAAATTGTTTCAAACATCCACGATATCTATAGGCCAATTAATGAAGGTATATTGCCAAGAAAGGCAGCTGACCATCATAGCGAAGTTTTTGCACGAGTTTTAAGTGAGAACTTAAAAAAGGCGAATTTAAAGATGGATGAAATTGATCTGGTTGCTTTTTCGCAAGGCCCAGGAATTGGTGCGCCACTTGCTGTTGGAATATCTGGAGCGAAATATTTAGCAGCCAGATTCAATAAAAAAATAATTGGCGTAAATCATCCTTATGCACATATAAAGATAACCGAGCATTTGACTGGATTGAAAAATGCACTTGTACTTTATGTTAGTGGTGGGAATACACAGATATTAGTTAACCGACCCAAAAACCATCATTTCTACCATGTTATAGGAGAGACGCTGGATATTGGAATTGGAAACTTATTTGATACTTTTGGACGCGCTATTGGTTTGGAGTATGCACATGGCTCAGTGCTAGAACAACTTGCAAAGAATGGAAAATATGTTGAACTGCCGTATACAGTTAAGGGAATGAACTTAGTTTTTTCTGGATTGCTTACTCACGCTGAACAGTTTGCGAAAAATGGAAAGGGCAAAGAAGATTTAGCTTACTCGTTAATGGAAACTAGCTTTGCAATGACATGTGAAGCAACTGAACGCGCATTGTTTTTAACAAAGAAAAGGACAGTAATTGTTTGCGGTGGTGTCGCGCAGAATAAGCGCTTACAACAAATGCTTAGAACAATGTGTGAAGAAGATAACGTGCAATTTGGTGTTGCGGCAGACGAATTTAATAGAGATAATGGCGCTATGATTGCTTATGCTGGCGAGATTTTATACAAAAAATTCGGAGCTCGACCAGTTGATTATTGGAAGCCGTATACGAATTATAGGATTGATAGAATGAAGGAAGTATTTGGTAAGCCGCATTAGCCTTGATAACTAGAGGTTTAAAAATACAATTTAACAAATTGATTTTATGTATCTTAGAAAAAGAAACGAAGGCCCGAGTAATTTTGTTGCTGGGCTTTTGCCTCCTGCCCTATTATTGGCTAGTATTTATGGCGCTATATGGCTTTCTTATAAGTTAGAAAGTAACCAACAAATAAAACTTCCGCATGTTAGCATTCCTCAACTTCTAGGTCTTGCTGCAGGCGCAGGTTTAGCTTCATTAGCAATATTCAAATATCGTCGCGACTTTGGCAGAAGACAACAAATGCGAGATTATCTTGAGGTGTTTGCCTCTCCTCAAGTGGAACAAGGATATGATTGTTCTACAGGAATGTGTCATATTCCTACTAGAGTACCGGCAGCTAGCATACAAGCTACAAAAAAATTAGATTCATTAGCCTATCTAGAAAGAGTTTATTGGGATGATACAAAAAAATGTTATACAACAAATGATAGGAAACCGCTTTCTTTGATCCCATTGAAAACCATGCCATTAAATTTTCATTGGTCTTGGGGGGGAAATAATTTAGGGGCTGGATTGCAATTACATATTACCCAAGAAGGAATAAAACTAGGTGCAGATGCTTATTTCTTATCCGAAATGGTTAGCGGGCATGGAAACCCGATGTATGCATTAACTTATTTTAAATTTACTAAGTCTGCGTTTGCGCCCGCAGAACCGCTTACAGATACCCTTCGCGATAGCAGTTTATCAAGTGATACTTCATCTACGCCAACATCATGAGCTACCAATTCACCATAACTTTGGCCCGCTTTTCCTGGTAAAACTCTATGCGTAAGCTCTGCTTTTCCATCCATGACTACCTCTACTTGTAAATTGCTTGCCGTAGGATAAACGCCGCGTTCTACTTCATCAGCTACTGGATGCATATGTGTTGCAAAGAGCGAGTCTGCACCAAGTCTAGCGAGTGATTTTAGTACTAAAAGTGATTGTTTAACACCTTGCCCGGGATCTGTTCCGCCACATGGCTCATCCAAGAGTATTAAACTATTTGGGGTTGCATTTTCAAAAATATAACGAAGCTGCTGTAGTTCTGTTCTAAACCGTCCGGCTCTTTTTGTTATAACTGCCTTTGGAATGAAATGCGTAAATATATTATCAAAGGGATGAAGAACTGCCTGCTCTGCAGGGATTGGATAACCACTCTGCGCAAGGAGTATGGCAAGGCCAACTGCAGTTAAAAACCATGATTTACCTCCATCATTTGGACCTGAGATAACATATAATTTTCTTTGTTCATCGAAATGCAAATCATTTGGTACAGATCTCATAGATCTTATCCCGTCATTGAAGTCTTGAAGTAATATCAATGGATTATGAAGTGCTTTTATATTTACACCTGCCTCATTGGTAAAATCTGGCATTTTTGTTGGAATACCATTTTGTTCTAATCTTTGGGCAAAAATTAAAGCGCCTCGATAGAATTCCAATTCACCTAAATATGATGCCATTAATAAAATATCGTTTAGAAGTTGATCAACAAAACCCTTAGTCATGTCAATAAGCGCATCTGTATAAAATGGAGTAAGTTTTTGTAATCCTGTTCTGAATCTTTCAGAAGCTGGCCTTTCTGTTTCTGATACCGGACTAATATTTACTGAACTTATACCTCCAAGCTCATTAAAGCTGATTCGAATATTTGCAGAAACAGTAAGATGACCTGTAAAGGCGCGAACAAATTTAGCCATTTCTCTAAATGTATCGCTTTCACTAAGGGATTTTGCATAGCCGCTTAGATATTTTAATCCTGATTCAAAAGATGCTTTTTGCATAGCTTCTACTGCCCTTAAGTATTCATGAAGGAGTACAATCTTAGCAGCAAATTGTCTCGCAGCCTCATCACCTCGGGGATAATAATAACTGTCTTGCATGCTGCCCTGACCTGCATTCGCTCCGACTAATCGTTGGTATGCATTAACAATCGAAACTAAATTCTTATACTGGTTTTCAAATTCTTGTCTAGCCTGAGCGTTTTCCAAAAGCTCTCTGGTAATACCTTGCCTAAATCGGATATCATCGATATCAGTTGGAGGGGCAGTTAAGGCCGAATAGACCAAAGGACCGCCATATTTTGTTCCCAAAAGTTCTTTAACCAACAAAAGAACATGCAAATCTTCAGCAGAATATCTTGCGTTAAATGCACTTGAGGTAGGAGAAAAATTTTCAATACCTAACTTATTTATCGCAATTTTTGCTAAGCTAGCTGAATCTGCTTGAAAAAATCTATCGAATATATCTGCAGGAACTTCCACTCGCATTTTCTCTCGTGCTTGTTTTTTTGAGAAAAAGAGATCGCGCTTCTGAACTACCATAGAGTTATATTAATGAGCACTGATTTTAAAAGGTTGTTAAACTTAAAATTCTTCCAATTTCTTTCCAATCATGTCTGCTTTTTCCCAGGATAAAGAGTAACTCTTGTCATTCTCTTCGAATAAATAAAATGGTACTAGTCGCCAGCCGATGCGATTTCTACGCCATGCGATCAGTGAAGTGATTCCTGTGTTATCTTGCCATTTCTTTAGGCCTTCAAATTGATCTTTTGGAATTTGTAAGCTAGTTTTTTCATGCGCCTTGCTTTCGATCGCGTATTGTGCACCTTTTTTGAAAATAAGTAAATCCGGACTAAGCGAGCTTACACCGCTGCCTGCCGCTCTAATAACATTATAACCATTATTTGAAAAAAATTCAATAAGTTCGCGTTCGGCGCGAGAGCCTTTTTGATAGATCGTCATGATATTAAATTAAGATCCAAGACATTTAATCCTTTCTTTTTCCAGAATCGTTTAACTTCATTCGCTGCGCTAAGGGTTAAACATAATGCAACGATACTGTCCCCGCCACCTGCACCAGGAAGCTTAGCAACAAATGCACCATGCTGCTTGCTCTCTTCAATTAATCTAGTCATATTATCGCTTTCTATTTCTACACCTGCTAACTCGCCAAGTTTTTTAGTAAACATTCGCCCATTTTCAAAGTGAGTTTTAAATTGATTTGGATTGTTAGCTTCTAATGCACCAATTGCCTTTCCATTTTCAGAATTTAATTCAGAAATTAGCGTATCATATGTTGCTTTATTATTTTTCTTGAATTCCATTACTTTAGAAACTGCATTTGTAGTTGACATGCTTTCTTTTGGAAAGGATGCGAAAACTAATTTGAATTGTGCTGGCAGGCCGATTTTCTTAATTTCACAGTCTAATTCAACATCAAAATTCGAGTCATCTAAATTTAAAAGTTCCGGAGAATATCGAACATATTTTATACTGCCATAACATGCTACAGCAATATCGAAACCACTGCCGACTTTATTCTGCGCTTTTGCATTTGCTATTTGTGCGACCTTATGGATTGTTTCCAAACTTGCACTTGGTGTAAATGCCTTAAATAAGGCTGAGACAACTGCAACAGTTACTGCTGCACTGCTGCCAAGACCGCTTTTTCCACTTTCAACAGAGAATGGTTTATCGCTTTTAGTTGTAACTTCCAGTCCAGAGTAAGAAATTTTTTTGAGGTTGAAATATTGAAACGCTGCAGTAATTGCGCTTAAGACAAACTTTATGCTAACGCTTTTTTCATTAAATATTTCATTAGTTGTTGTTTCAATTTTTGTTTTAAATTGTGGGCTTGAGATAATGATTTGCTCATCTTTTCTTGTTTTTAGCTTTGCATGAACATACGTGTTAACAGCGAGCACATATGCTACATTTGGCCGTTCAAGAACTGAATAACCGCCTAGTAATAGGATTTTCCCTGGGGCTGAAGCTGTAATTGTTGCC
>JAHFGR010000197.1:0-1269 GCA_023247345.1 Microcaldota archaeon
GTTGGTTTTGTCAACTATTTTTCTTTTTCAGAAATTAGAGCCAAATAACAATAGACAATATCAAGCCATAGAAATACCTTGGCCATTGTATTAAGGTTTATGGCTTCTTTTGGGATTAAGTTTTTCTGTAAGCGGCATTGATCGTATTCGCGGAGATTCTTGGATCTACGGAACCGGCTTTCGAGAACTACTAGAAATATTGCCAATAAGAGAGAATCAATTTTCTGAGTGGCTGTGGAAAATATTAGTTATGTCACCTGAGTGGTTTATACAATTCACAACGTGGGGAGTGCTTGCTCTTTTTGTTTTCTCCCTGCCGCTCGCGATTATTAAAAGGACGAGACCTTATTTACTTTTTGCGCTTATGGTCACATTTTTGTTTATACTCATTATTTCCAACATCACGCAAATTGTTCTCGCCCTTTTTATTTTGTTTTTGTTTTTGTCCGATGTATTATTACCACATGTACAATATGTTCAAACCAAATTATGTAATTGGTTTAATCGTTTCCGGCATCCTTATCCTCTTTAGCGTTTTTGTATATATAAAAGGTCATGGCAGTTTTTTAAAAACTGAAGAAAATGAGATAAAAACTTTTGATGCGGGTAACACCTTGCGATTTCCGGACGAGAGCGACTATATTTTAGGCAACCAGAATGCTCCTTTTGCTATGATTTATTATATTGACTATGATTGTCCTTATTGCAAAACCTCTTTTGACGTTGCAGAGAAGTTGCATAAGCAATATCCTTTAATCAAAATCGCATTTAGACATTTACCGCTCGTTGATTTACACCCCGAAGCATTTGAAAAGGCTGTATTAATTGAATGCTTGGCAGCAGAAGGGCATGATTTCTTTGCTCTCTCAAGGGGTATGCTACAGGGACAAGGTAGACTTATCACAGAGCTCGAAGGTACAACGCTTTCTGTAGAAAAAACAAAGATTGATTCTTGCCTGCTTGATGTGAGTGCTCGTAATAAAGTACTTATTTCTCAACGGGAAGCATTTACTGCGGGGCTATACTCAACACCAAGCGTTCTGATTCTTAAAGATAATATACTGCTAACTCGTCTTAATTTTGCTTCTGAAAAACGAATACAGGAAGTACTTCCGAAAATTTTTTCGACTTATTAAAAAAGAGACCTCGTCAAGAAATGACTAAGGTCTCGAAAGTGTTCCAAGTATGAGCGCGCGAAGATGGTCTGGATTTTTTGGTAGGCAATAAAGTGCTGCGCCGGTTTCATAATCTGCGATAAGAAGCTCTTTT
>JAHFGR010000197.1:1279-2694 GCA_023247345.1 Microcaldota archaeon
CGTTGAGCAAGCAAACTCATTTGGCCAGAGCATGTAGGCAACCGCGACCGGATCAAAGGGCAAAATTCCTTCTGTGCCTACAAAAATTCTAAAGGCGGCATTCCATCCACGCAATCGTTCAGTGAGATAGTCTGGAAAGGCTACACCCGCTGCTCCAAACGATTGAAAGGAGATCGGAACTGTTTTTCCTGCGGCATAGGGAATATATACGAAGGGAACGCCGGATTCTATGGCGATTTTTGCAGATTCAAGGTCTTTTTCCACGTTAAGATCTGGAAGTTCGATATTGAGAAGCCATCTTTGATTGGGGATAAATTTTTCTCCTGCACGACGCCCTCCCACAAAGATAATTTTTTTAATTTTTTTCCCAAAATCTGGTTTGCATTGAAGCGCGCGTGCAATGTTTGTAAGAGGCCCAAGCGCGAGAATGGTAATCTCTGCATCTTTAGTCGCGGATGCGAGCGCCTGGACTGTAGAGGACTCGCATTCGCTGTATTCACCACGATAAAGCGGCGTACCCTTTTTTACTATAAGTTGCGCTGTTTCCCATGTGGATTTTTCATCGGCGTTGCCACCAATCGTGCTTACTCCAACTATATTAATTCGAGCTCGGTGTGCTAAAAGGTACGCAACACAGTCGTCTGGATCCGAGTTAGAAAGACTGGGTCCGCACGCGAGATCAGTATCAATCCATACGTGAGTGAATTCAGCTGGCGCGACATAGGCAACTTGTTCGATAGATTGGGCACATCCTACAAGTATAAGCATCGTTGCGGCTGATTTCCAAAAGTTAGACATTAGTTCCTCCGACGATCTAAATGTGGGTGTTAATGTGTTATTCTCACAGATCAACATTTAATGATCTGTATATCTTGTCTTATTTTAACATATTTATTAAGAAAGTCAAATAACTGAAGTAAGTAAGTAGGGGCAATCCCCGTTAAAGATTTTTTGGTATTATACAATACATGATTGATCAAATAAGAAATCTCTGTTTCAAATATAGTTTTGGGATATTTTTCCTTCTTCTTTTTATTATTTTTTTTGTTCTTTCAAATAAAGATGTCGTGGGAAGATCTCTGTGGAACTATACAAAAATTGCTTCCATTGCTTTCTTATTTAATGATGGTGACGATCTTGCATTTGATGCGGGCGAGTATTATTTTAATGTAAAAAATAACGGTGTTTATAACTTAAAAAAAGCACAGAAATATTTTTTAGAAGCACTTGAACGTAATTCTCAAAATTCGCTTGCGCTTTATCAGTTAGCCCGTATTGAATTTCTTGAAGGGGATTTTATAGACGCAATACGTTATATAAATAAACAAATTGAATTGCACGATAGTAAACCTTTGCGGGCATTTTACATGCGAGGACTTATTTATGGATATGCAAAAGATTTTGAAAGAGCGGAA
>JAHFGR010000028.1:0-1074 GCA_023247345.1 Microcaldota archaeon
GGAGATAAGGCAGTTGAAACTTTACTCTCATTAGCTGAAACTGAAGAACGAAAACCTAAGGGAAGCCAAGATGTTTCTTTCCTTCAATATATATCTGGAGGATTAGCATATCTAGGAGACCCGAGAGCGATAGCAGTATTAGTTAGATTATTAGACCGTGGCCAAGATTTTTATGTTCGTAGAGCATGTGCAGAATCCTTAGGCGAATTAAAAGATCCAGTTGCAGTACCAGCATTAATCGCAGCTTTGAAAGAAGGAGAAGATTTTTATCTTACAAAAAAATCAGCAGAGTCATTAGTGAAATACAGCGAAGCTGTTGCCTTGCAGCCTTTAACAGATGCGCTTAAGCATAAAAAACCCGAGTTTCGCGAGATGATCGTAGAATGTTTAGCTAAACTCGGTCAAGTAGCTGTACCAGTTCTAATAGAGTCAGTTTCAAAAGATTCTTCACTAGCAGTCCGTGCCAAAGCAGCTTATTTTCTTGGTGAGATAAAGGATGAGAGAGCGCTAGAATCTTTACTATCAGTTTTAGACAATCCAGACTTTAACCTGCGATCCCATGCTGAACATGCTCTAAAAAAATTATTAACATTGTCTAGTTTTAGCGAAGTAGCAGAAGCTATTTTGATAGATGCACTACCAACTGGCAAAACAGAAGCTAAAGCAATGACAATTTCATTTTTAGAGAAAATAGCTAGTGAAAGAGCAGTTGCAGCTTTAATCAAGGCAATCGATGATGCAAATCCAAATATTCGCAACCAAGCTATTGCTGCTCTGGGAAGAATAAAAAACCCAAGTTCTATTGATGCATTGGCAAAAGCACTAAGCGATGAAAAACAAACTTGTCAGTTTGCAATATCCGCATTAGCAAATATAGGAGGGGATGCTGCGACAGACGCGTTGTTAAATTTCTTAAGCAGAACTAAAAGAGATTCTGTTAAGCAATCTCTTCTTGATGTTTTAGGAAGAACAAAAGATCCAAGAGCAATACCAATTCTGTTAGATATGGCTTCACATAATCCAGATAGTAGCATTCGTTTATCAGCTATAAGCGCATTAGGGCATATAGGTGGC
>JAHFGR010000028.1:1084-10542 GCA_023247345.1 Microcaldota archaeon
TTGGACGTGATAGAAAAGAACTTCACAAACCTGCTATTCTTCAGGCTTTAGAAATTGCAGATCCAGAAACTTACAAAATTAAAGCAATAGTGACTCTAAATTTTGCGTAAATCATTCTTTCTCAGCAAGCGTCACCATAACCCTTTGCGGGGCGTCATCAACTATTGTTATCCTTTCAGTGCTAACTAATTTTTCAACATCTTCACCTCTACAATTCGTAATCCGCTCACCGCCAATAAATACACAAAGGTTCGTTAGCTCGCCAACACGCTGCAGGTCTAGCTCAATTCTATCTCTTGCCAAGTTAGCATCATCGAAACTAAAATCCTTTAAATCTCCGCGCAAATAAATAACTCGCCAAACGTCGTTTGCTAATTGATACTTATACAAAGAATCATCCACTGCCCGCGCATGCTGCTCGCCAGCAATAAATGAAAGGAACGAAACCAAAACCATAAGCGATATCATTGCTTCAAGTATCTGCATTAAATCTACTCCCCGCATATAAACAGTTGTCGTATATCTTTCTGCTCGCTGAAGGCAACAACCCTATAAATGCAATTTTTTCCATCAGCCTGCCATCCAATATTTAGTTTGACAAGTCCAATGTCCTTTGCTAGTCGGTCCCTATTGATATTCGAAAGCTCATTTTCATCGATCCAATTAGGCTTTACGCTATTTGCGCCGCTCGCTTCTAGCAAATTTGTTTTCTTTGCTGCAAGGTCGTTTACAACCAGCTCGCCAACAGAAACTAATTTATTATGCAATATTTGCGCGCGTAATTCATTCTGGCTTTTTTCACTTAAAAAATTCGCATAATTTAGCAAATAAACTGACATCAGTAATATTGGTATAAACGTCATAAGCGTGTCAAGTGCCAAATATCCTCTAAATATGCTGCGCATTTGTACCCCAATTAAAAATCGTATTTGCAATAATACTTTTTCCATTATATTCTAGAATTATAAATTCATTATCGATCCTGTATTTTTTATCTACTTTTATTACCTTATAATTTCCCACGCTACCAAGTGTGTCAATAGTTCTTGCCATCTGCTCTACTGTAAGTGTTTGTTCTATAACTTCATTTTCCTTTTTTACTTTTTCATAAAAATCTAGGAGAATCAGACTAATCGTGCCTATTGTTGCCATTATAATCAGAAAGCTAAACAAGAGTTCTAAACTGATCTGCCCGCGCATTATCTAACCTCGTTTATTGGTATGTATGAGAAGTCTGCTATCTCTGGTTTTTCTGAATATATAGAAATACCAATTATGCCGTTTCTGCCAGCTTGCGCTTCGCTCCACAAACTTATCTCTGCATTTGAGTCCAATGGTTTCTCATAATTCATTTTTAGTTCAACGTGCACAAATTCTTTGCATGCTTCATCGCTTATCTCAAAACAATCATTACATAAGAGCGGCCTTTTATTTTCTAAAACAGTATCTCTCAAATCCTGCAAATCTCTTTCATTGGCAAAACCACACCAGATATTTACCTTTGGATTCGTGTGCACTAAACCAGACGCCTTTGCCATCTCTTCATGCGCAGCTATTTTCGCCTTATCTTTCATTTCATTAGTATCGAACTTTGGCGGTTTTCCTGTAATTGCCGATTCGGCCAATTTCTCATTAACATAATTTCTAACTGCCTTATTCGCGCCGTTACTAGCAAGATCTAATAATGTATTTTTTATATCAAGTTCTAAAGAATGAACCTTCTTGATCTCGATCTGCATAGAATAATTAGTGGAAATGTTAACAGATAAAATAAGTAAAACGATAGCAAAACCTACAAAAACCAGCACAAACGAAACAAAACCGTTCATTTTTAGTAGAAAATTTAGGTAATTCTAAACGATTCAATTATGGGTTTGGTAATATCCAAATATCTGGCGAATTGTTTCTCTTCAGTACTCAATGTTAACAAATAAACAACGTCAGCCCTTATAATATACGTGCGCATTTGTTTTATCGTACTATTACCTACAACTCTTGGCTTAAATATAACCCTATAAGCTGAGTACGGCCCTATCTCTATACCTTGCTCAGTTTCAGTTTTCAAACCTATTCTTGCTTCGATATCAAACACATCTTTTTTAGCATAAGATTCTGAAGTATCGTTTAAACTTGTAAGTTTTATACTTATTGCAATATCTTCCCTAAACGTATCGTTTTCATTTTCTGCTTGCGAAACTAATCTCAGTTTTGTTGCTCCATCATTCTCTATCGCGTCCCAGTCTTTTGGGTAAACTATTTCAAATCCGTTATTCTCATATATAAAGCTGTTATTTGTTTCAGTCAATATTTGTGCCCTAGTCCATTTTTGATCTGTATGTGCTGGTTCTTCAGTAGTTTTGTTATTTTTTTGGACGTCATTCTCTAGATCATCCGAGTTATTTTCTTTATTATTCGTAATTTCAGTTTTATTGCTAGTTTCATTCTTCTCTATCTGCTTAGAATTAGCATTGCAGCCGAAAATTAAAATAAAAACAAGTAGGATTAGCCTAATATATTTCATTTAAGCAGCTCTTATTTTACCTTTACTGCATAACTTCCTATAGTATTTATCTCCGCGATTTTCGCAACTTCCGATTTTTCTGGATCAAGAATTATTATAGCGCCCGAGAACTTTTCAGAAAGCTCGCCCTGACATCTTGGGCATATTTTTTCTACTTGAACGATATATCGACAATTTTTACAAGCTTTCATCTGTACACCCCTTCTATTTTCTCTTTCTTATATATCCGCGTGATTGTCGCTCTGAGCGACAATACGCATATTGTTGCGTTGCGCAACAATCATGTCGTTTTATATGACCTTAGGCTCCGTCAGCCGTTTAATATGTTTCTTATGTAAGTGACGCATCAGTTTGCCCAAGGCTCATGGTCAAACATTTACTTTTTCTCTTCTTTCTTTCCAGCTTCTTTTTTCTCAGGTTTGGCTTCTTTTTCAGTCCTTTTCTCTTCTAATTTTTTTGCCCGCTTCTCTTTCTCTTCTAACCATTCTATTTTGCCTAAACCGTCTGGTCTCATTGTTAATCCAATTTTTGTTTCTGCTGTTGTCGCCTTTAAGCTAACAGTAGATACTTTCAATAATATGTGGTCTCCTTTTTTAATAGATTTTTTCTCCTCTCTAGATATCAAGCTTTTGGCTTTTTTATCATAGAAGAACTTATCGCGCGATATTTGGGAAACGTGTAACAAACCTTGTAATGGTCCAATACTTGCAAAAGCACCAAACTCTACAATTTCCTTAACTTCACCTTCAAATACCTCGTTAACCTGAGGTGTGAATGTAAGCGCTTCAAAGCTTATCCTGTAGTACGCGCCGCTATCGCCCGGGATAACTATGCCTTCTGTGAGTATTTCTGGATTATCAATAACCAAAATTAGTCCCAATTCCTTGAAAATACGTCGTTCGAATTTCTCGCGGAGTATGTTAAGCACCGCATCCTCTATATTGCTACCAAATAAATTCGGCGGTACGCGTATTTTGTCTTCGATAACTTTCAAATAATACATATCCTCAACCTCGTGCGCATTTATTAAGAAATTGTTCCTACGTCGATTGCTTGCCGTATTAAAGGTGCAATTCTAACTCTCGCGCGTTAGAGTATATTTAGTATGTAAACAAAGGTTAAAAAACCATGCAGCACGAAAATTAAGTATGTCAGAAACCAATCCTCTTTTTCCAGTAAAAGATCAATTCCCTGTTTTGGATAAGGACATATCAGTAGACATAACCGTAGTTGGTGGTGGCATTACCGGCATAAGTTGTGCGTTTCATCTTGCAAAAAATGGATATAAGGTCGCTGTTTTAGAAGAACAGGAAGTTGGTTCAGGTGCTACAGGTGCAAGCTCAGGCATTTTATATTATGGGACAGGGACAGACCTTAAGAAGGCAACAGAATTATTTGGAAAAGAAAAAGCACCCATGCTTTGGAAAGAAAGCAAACTTTCCATAGACACTATGGAAAAAATAATAGAAAACAATTCTATTGAATGTGATTTAAGAAAACCCGGCGCATTAATGGTAGCAAAAAATGAAGACGAAGGATCATTTTTGGAACAGGAATTGGCTGCTTTAAAAGATATTGGATTTGAAGGCGATATACTGCAATCTGAAGAGCTAAAAACTTATTTTACCCAAAAAGAATTTGTTGCTGGGCTATTGCAGAATAATGTTAGTCAAATAGCGCCAGGACTTTTTGCAGCAGGCTTGGCCAAAACAGCAAATCTGTCTGTTTATAATAATTCACCACTTGTCAACTACAAGGAAGAGAAAGATTCTGTAATAATTGAAACACCCAAGGCTAAAGTAAAATCGCAGAAAGTAGTTTTTGCAACAAACAGAAAGCCATTTTTTGGTTTGGAAAATTATTTTTTTATAGAAAACAGTGTTATTCTCGCAAGCAAAAGACTTAGCAAAGAACAGATAAGAGATATCTGGCCAGAACATAAAATAATATGGACTGCAGAAGACAAGTACGACATAATATATGAGCACGATTCCCGTGCTATCCTAGAATTTTATTATTTCAAAGGCGCCAGAGACAAAATAAAATACTATCTTCCTAACTTTGATTTTGTCCAGGAATACACATGGGGCGACTCATGGTCAAAAACAAATGATTGGCTCCCGATAATGGGTAAAATAAAAGAGAATATTTATGCTGCAATAGCAATGGGAGACCAAGGGATTGTTATGGGGTTTACAGCCGGAAGAAAAATAGTGGATTTAATTAGCGGCAGGCAAGATGATCTTTTGGATATGGTATCGCCAAAAAGATTTTTGAAATAAATCTTGCACTTTACTTGATTATATCAGCTCTGACTTCTCTTAGTGCATGAAAGTTTGCGTAAAAGAAAGATCTACTCCACCACCTTCGCTTACTCTTGCCTTTACTTCTATTTCACAAGGTCCCAAATACCCTACTTCTGAGTAAGTGAACTCCCCCCTACCAATACGAGCATAACCAAATCTAGTATCACGTACATCGTTTTTGGCTATTTCAAATTCTATTCTATCACCAACAACGCCTAGTACATATATCTTCGCTAAATTTCCCGCAACTAGTACGTCCCCCGCATTTACTCTTTTGAATTGATAGCTATCAATTATGTTACGGCTATTTTCGCTGCCAGTGTGTATCATATCCGTTCTTATATTCTGAGTCGGCCCTACACATCCTACCAAAGTTGCACCAACTGCAAATGCACGCATAAATGTACCTAGCGGATTGTTCTTTTTAGATTCTGTTTGCTCTCTTCTACCAGTGTAGTTTAATTTCATTTAATCACATATTATTATATGTTTCATAACATTTAAAAACCCACCACATATTCTTTAATTCTTTCTTAATATATGATTAATTTATAGTGAATAATATGCCCGAGTTATACGAACGAATCTTTGAACTAGCATTAAATAGAAGTTTCTTCATGCCAAGCAACGAGCCTTATGGCAGCGTAAGCGGTTTTTATGATTATGGCCCAGTTGGCAAGCTAATTAAAAATAAAATCGAGGCGTTATGGCGTAGGATGTTCATCCGTGAGGAAGAGGCGCATGAAGTAGAAACTTCAACAATCACTCCAGAGATCGTGCTTAAGGCAAGCGGACACGTCGACAGCTTCGCAGATCCAATAGTCGAATGCAAACTGTGCAAGATGCGTTATCGCGCCGATACACTTGTTGAAAGCAAAATAAAGAAGGGGGTTGCGCTAGGGGGCGAAGCCCTCTGGCAGTGGGACGGCAAGCTTCCCACTCTTGACAGTGCGATAACTGAAAACGGCATTCGATGCAATTGCAAGGGCGAATTAACAAATGCAAGAATGTTCAATCTTATGTTCAAAACAGAAATTGGCGGAGATGCAGCGCCAGCTTATTGCAGACCGGAAACTGCGCAAGGTATATTCACCTCATTTCCACGCCTATTTCGTAATCATGGTGCAAAACTACCATTGGCAGTTGCGCAAATTGGCAAAAGCTTTAGAAATGAAATTTCACCAAGAAAAAGCCTGGTAAGAATGCGCGAATTTACGCAGATGGAACTAGAATATTTCTTTAATCCAAATAACACCAGTATAAACGGATTCGATAAACTGGCAGATACCAAGATGAGATTTAAAATAAATGACAAAATAGAATGGAAAACTACCGGAGAAGCAGTTAGCCAGAAACTTATACCAAATGAGATATTTGCATACTTTTTGGCAAAAGAATGGCAGTTCTATAAGCTTTGCGGCTTGCAAGAGGATAAAATGTATTTTCGTTTGCTGCGCGATGATGAGCGTCCGCATTATTCCAAATGCAATGTTGATTTAGAAGTCGAAACATCGCACGGTGCAATAGAAATAAATGGAAACGCGTATCGAACTGACTTTGATTTATCGCAGCATTCTAAGTTTAGCAAGCAGGACATGGCTGTCTTCGTGGAGGAAGAAAAAAAGAAAATTATGCCGCATGTTTTTGAAGCATCGCTTGGCGTTGATAGATTATTCTTTTGCATATTAGAGCACTGCTTTAGGGACAAACAAAACAAAACTGAAAACTCGAAACTGGAAACAGTAAAAGAATGGGACTGGTTTGATCTGCCGACAAGGGTTGCACCATATGAATTCGCTTTATTTCCATTAATGAAAAAAGACGGCCTGGCTGAAAAAGCGCGTGATATTTACGATTCTTTGAAAAGCGACTTTAATATTTTTTACCAGGAAAGCGGAGGCATTGGCAAACGATATGCGCGTGCTGATGAAATCGGATGCGTTTACGCATGCACAGTTGATTATGATGCGCTCAAAGACAATTCTGTAACAATTCGCTATCGAAATGATGGGAAACAGGAAAGAATTAAAATCAGTGTTATCAAAGATAAAATAACAGAGAATATAGCCAGCGCAAGAGTGACTTTATGAAACTTATCACACTATTTTTAGTATTATCCTTATTTTTATCCGGTTGCTTTCATGATAAGAATCAGCCAGTGAAAGATACTAATGCAAATACTGTAAACTCGAACGATTCGCAACAAAATGTAACAAACAGGACAGTAATCGTAATAAAAAACGGTACAACTGCTGGCGGGTTAGCGGATAATGGAACTGATGTAACGCCACCACCTGCAGATGTTAATTCAAAGGTTAATCCTGGATATACCTCAACACCAGAAGAGCGATTCGCAATATACTTTATAAATGTCGGAGAGGATGAGTTACAAGGCGATGCGATTCTTATTAAAAAAGGAGATTTTGACATGCTCATCGACGCAGGCAATGTCCGTTCGAGCAACAAGGTTATTGATTTTCTAAAAAGCAAGGCAGTAGATGACATGGAAGTGCTGATTTCTACGCATGCAGATGATGAGCACTATGGCGGTATGCAGCGCGTGCTTGACGAATTCGGAGTAGAGGAATTCTGGTGGCCTGGTAAGCTTTATGGCGACAGCAACTATGATGCATTGTTAAAACGAGTAAACAGTGAGAATATAACAATTAAAGAAATTAAGCGTGGCGATAAATTCAGTTTTAATGGCATTAATTTCCAAGTTTTAAACCCAAGCGCAACGAAAAGTTTCGGCGACAGGGACAATGATGCTATTGCGCTCAAGGTGACTCAAAAAGAATTCTGTGCATTACTTACTAGCGATATTCTCTTCGGTGCGCAGAGCGATGTTGCAAATGCACTAGGCATTGATCTGCGCTGCAATATACTTCAAATGCCTGGGCATGGTTTGGGCGCAGCGAATAGCCAGATAGACGTGTTTTTGCTTAAGGTTTCACCCAAAGACGCAATAATTAGCGGTTCCGCAGACGATCCATCACAAGATCCAAAAGGTACCAGATATATAACATACGAAAAGCTAAGGCTTCGAAATGTAAGGTATTACGAGAATTATAAAAACGGGACAGTACGAATTCAGAGCGATGGTTCAACATACGCCATAGATCAACTTCCAAACTGATTTTATGAAATTTTTACCAATTATCTTTGTATTTCTTCTTTTCTTTGGCTGCAGTTATGTTCTTACAAAAAACAAGAATAAGAATGAAACTGTTTCGAATATCAGTCAATCAACTGATAAATCTGCCCTTGAGTCCAGCAATTATATCGAAACCGGTGTTTATTATCTTCGATATTTTAATTTTGAGCATGCGAATTCAACAATGCGCGAGGCCCATCTTGAATTTATGAGTAATGCCGGCAAGCGCAGTATCCAAGTATTGCTGTTGCCAGGTGAAACAGTATCCTCAAGTTTTTGCAATAACAAGATAACTGTCAAATTTGATGACTTTACTTCTTTGGATTATAATATCGCTACGATTACTGTTGATTATTTAGGCAAGAGCACGCTATTCAATCTTTCCAGGGAGGATAAGAGCGCTTTACAATTTTCATGCAGCGGGATAAATGAAATCAAAAAACTATTCGACGCTAGAAAAGAGTCAAACCATATTTTTGTTGGCGAAAAAGAGTTTACCTTGGAAAATGATTTGATGGTTGATAGTTCTTGCGAGCTCGGTAAGAGATATGATAACATAACAATACGACATCAGGATTGGTACAGTAATAAGTTTGACGACCAACCGTATATCCGAAGATACATGTTTAGACCAAATACTATTTTTTGTACTAGCGAGAGCATGTACACGCTCGAAGAAGATGTAGACAGCAAACAATGTTATACTATTTTGGGTAAGCGAAATTCTAATACAGTTGGTTGTAAGAATTTGGAAGGGTTAATAGGGTCAGAACCTGAAAATAATAATAACTAATTTTTTCGCAAAGCGTTGCCGGAGCACTTGTACAAGTTTATTAACCATCTGATTCAATAAGTTCCTATGAAAGAGGAAACAAAAGGACTTATAGAACTGAATATTGCTGTTTTGCTCTTATCAATGATAGGACTATTCGCAAAGTGGATACACTTGCCAGCAACCATAATTATTCTAGGGAGGGTATTTTTTGCTACTATCGCCTTATTTCTAATACTAAAACTATCCAAACAGAGTCTCAAAATAAAATCAAGAAAAGAGTTGGCTTACTTAATTATAATGGGGGTATGCTTTGGAATCCACATGGTCGCTTTCTTTGAATCAGTGCAAGTCTCGACAGTGGCAATCGCAATGGTAACTGTTTATACTTATCCACTCTGGGTAACTTTTATTGAGCCCTTTATTTCTAGAGAGAAAATAAGAAAAATAGATCTCTTTTTAGCCTTTATAGTATTTTTAGGAGTTGTATTAATAATCCCAAAATTTGAATTTACAAATGATACTTTTAAGGGAGTTCTATGGGGACTTTTAGCTGCATTTACTTTTTCAATAGCAACGGTTATGAATAGAAAATATGTGCAATCCTATCCAAGTTCATTGATCATGTTTTATGAGACTGGGATATCATTTATAATTCTAATTCCATTTCTTTTTATTGAGCACTTTGTAGTACGAGCTCTTGAT